>NZ_CP087952.1:3512500-3812500 GCF_028752835.1 Desulfosarcina sp. BuS5 | reverse complement strand
CTTTTATATTCCCCTTCATAATCTCTTTTTTTTTCATTTTTTTCCAGAAAAGGGAAATCTTCGTCTGTCTCTTTTATTATAAAAGGTATATCCGACAGCAATGCGGCGGCCCTGTTAAAGAGCAAAAATCTTTTTTCAACTTTAGCTGCAATTGCTGTGTGATATCCGATAAGACCAAGCGCACTTGACGCCAGCAGCGCTGTAAGAGTTACTGCTATAAGAACCTCAAGCAGAGAAAAACCTGATTTATTCATCCTTTTCTATTTCAAAGCCGATTTGAAACCTTTCGTTGCCTTTTGCGTCACGAACCACAGGGGTTGTAAATTCCGCCCGGGATACATAGGCGCGTCCGGAAAGCAGCTCAAGCAGAGTGGTAACATCCCTGGAGACGCCTGTGATATATCCTTTTCCGGCATCTATAAAAAAATCCGTAAGAAATGTTTTTTCAGGAAGATTTACAGCGACATCTCCCATTACAAGATAAGGTGATATATATTCGTCGTTAAATTTATGAAGAAAATCAGCCGTGGTTTCAATATTTTTATTACGATTTATAACAGCTTCAATACTCCCGGTTTTTTGCCTTATATCGCTGATGGAATTATTTAATTTTTCCAGCGTAAGCAGATCTTTTGAATATAATGAGTATATAAAAAAAAAGGTCATGAAAGCACAGCAGGCGGCGTATAAAAGCGGACGAATTGCAAAACGGGCAAAAGGCCTGCGCCCGCCAAGATCGGTTTTAAAATTATGGGGTATCAAGGCATAAATAGCCGCGCCGCATGCAATTAATTCCGGGTTATCATAGATTACAACCTCCCTGTCGGGGATGGTTGCATATTGTTCTATTTTTTCGGCGCATCCATTGCGCATGCACATCAAAAGATAGCCTGAATCGACCGGAACCGCAAGATCGCCATTTCCGTTATGCATCCACAAATGATAAATTGCGGCTGCCACAATCGAAGGAATTACAAACGGAGGTTTTTTGCGGCCCTTAACAAATCCGGATATTATTTCACGCCACCTTGCTCTGGTCAGCGCAATAATAAATGATTTTCCGGCAACGGGTATAATAAGCCAGGTTAAATCCGGGGCTGCAAAAGGGAGGAACCTGTTTATCTGGCCGGCAATGACTTTAGGATTGTCCGGGGATATATCAACCATCCGGAATATAAAATTCTCCATGGAAACAGCTAACACCGCAGGCCCCGAGCCTTCACCTGAAAGTTTCCATGAAAATTTTTTCCGGTCCAAAGAACCTTCAACCTGTACCGGATTATCATGATGGTATGCGCAACCCGTGGCGGAAGGCCCGAACAGATTCAGCAGCCTGAAGCGGGGAGGGGCAGCATTATTTTTTTTCCGATTAATCAGCCTTTTCAACATCTCCTATTTCATCCTGTATATTATTTTGCAATATAGCCGTCAGGTTGTTTGTGAAAGCCTGTAATTCATTGCTGTTACTAACAATAACCGGAGTCAAAAAAAGGACCAGTTCACTCCTTTGGGTTTTTTTACTTTTACTGGTAAACATATATTTCAGCAGCGGGATATCGCTTAGAATGGGAATCCGCGTATCGGAATTTTCATGCAGCTCCGAAATAAGTCCGCCTATCAGAATCGTTTGCTGATCTTTAAGGATAAGGTCAGACATAATCTTTCTGGTATTAAATTCATATGTATCAATACCGGCAACTGTTGTTGTTCTTGGTTCAGACACCTCCTGCTCGATATTAATTTCCACATCCGACCGGTTGATAATCCTTGTTTTGACTTTAAGAATAATACCGGCATCCTTGTACTCTATGGAGGGCTTGTCTGAAGTGGTGCCATCGACCTGCTGGTCTGTTTTTAAAAAATCCTTGACAACCGGGACTTCGCGTTTAATTTCTATAGATGCTTCTTCCTCGTGCTTAACCAGTATATGGGGTGTAGCAATAATACTGGCCTCGCCATCATTGACCCTCTCGGCCAATAACCCGAAAAATTCCCCGGAAGAGACAGTAATTTTCAAAGCTTCATTGGTCAGATCACCCATCGTGCTCCCGATAACCAGATCATCATAGCCGAAAAACTCATGCTGCAGCCACCATTGAAAACCCATCTGCATATTTTGATCAAGCTTGATCTCCGCAAGCACCGCCTGAATATAAACCTGGCCAGGCTGTTTGTCCACATCAACGATGATCTCTCTGGCTTCCAGCCAAATCTTTTTTTGTGCCCTCAGGATAAGCATATTGCTGATATTATCAGCAAATGCTTCAAGGCCGTCTTCGTTGTTTTTGAGTTTCGGGAATATTTTATTAAGAAGATTCACCAAATCCTTTACTTTGCTGTATTTTGGACGGTAGGTAAACAGGGAAATTTTTTCATCATCATCACGCTCCTGATCCAGTATGCCGATCCAGCTATCCAGATATTCCAAAGATTCCAGTGATGTCGCCAGTATAACGATTTTTTTCAGCCTTTTAATCGGAATAATTCTTATATTGACCGGTTCTTTGTTTGAAAAAACATTATATTCCTTGACCAGCGAATTAAGTTCTTCGGAAACATCCTGCGCCAAAGCGGTTTTTAGAGAATATACACGGACATACCTGTCCTTGAAAAACGGGGCATCAAACAGATTGATCAAAGCCCGGGCTCGTTCCAGGTTTTCCGGATAATCAAGCATGAAAAGTATATTGCTTCCCTGGATAGTGGCAATTTTCCCGCCGGAAGACTTCAAATCCTTTAAAATTGTAATAAGGTTGACAACCTTGATATATTTTGGCGAGACTATCAGTACCTGAATATTTTCCGCAATGGCAATCCCTTTTTTATTCGGCAAAACATGATAGACACCATGGTGCCTGGCAAGAGTCAGGCTCATGGAATCAAGTATAATTTTCAGGGTGGCCAGCATATTTTTATTAGTAAAATTTCCATGCATGTTAATGCTTATTTTTTGTGCCGGCTTTGCTTCAAGAATATATGATCCTCCTATAAAATCACCAATTATTATATCCAGGAAATCTCTTATATCAGCATCTTCAAGCTGGATCGAAAATGGAATGCTATCCTTTTTGTCTTTATCCTTATTACCTTTCTCATCAGCGGCGTCTAATTCGGAAGTTTGACCGCCGACAGGAGGAAGAATATCCATTACTCTTCGAGCTTTATCTGTCTCCGGAGATTTTATCTCTCTTGAAACGCCTGATTCAGCCGGCTTTTCGGCCTTGTCAGGATCAATTTTGGAAATCTTGACTTGGTATTTTTTTCCGGTTTTATAGATATCTTTTACTTTTTTAATTTGCGCTTCACTTTTATTCTTATGATCCAGATCATACTGCAAGGCGCACCCGGCAAAAATAGATACAAAAACAAATAATAATATAATACTGAAACAATAAAAACCCGGCCGTCCCGTCCGTTTTAACGGTGCCACTTATTTCTCCCCTTTTTGAAATATTTTCATCAGCTCTTTGATAAAAGCCATTTCCTCTTCCCTTGACGACTCTGATTGGGCGCCGTTTCCGCTTGAAGATGTTGAACCGGAGGGGGATGTGGACCCGGCGACTCCTGAAACGGATCCAGCAGACAGGCCGGATGATGAACTGCTTTGGCGGCTAGTGGCTGCTGTTGAAGTTGTAGTTTTTTCTGCTGCAATTCCAGCCTTTTTTGTTGCTTTTTTACCATCCGCGGCGGTTTTTTGTACGCTTGCCTCTTCTTCTGCTTCCAGATTGTCAAGATAGAGATCTATGTCCGGAGCTACAAAGATTTCCGGTTTACCACTGTATAGTTTGCCACGACCGGTTTTAAGCGTAAAAAGGAGATTTTTCCCGTTTCCTGTAAAAACTATATGCCGTGAGCTTACGTAGGCGACATTATATCCTTTATAAGTGTCGCCCCTGGCAAGCCAGAAAGTGCTGTTATTTTTTCCATCAAGATCTTTAACAAGAGCCTTAATCCTTGACCTTATATTAACAACACCTCTGACCTCAAGATTAAGGTCGGCATCTTTTTCCTTCACCGTCTCTCTGGCTGCGATCCAGTCCTGATGGTCGGATGCAAATGGATTGAGATCGGCTTTTATGCTTATCTTTTCTCCGAGGGTTACATCTTTTTCCACAGGTGAAATCAATTTGATACCGGAATCACTGCCATTTCCCGGGAATAGTTTATCCGGTATTTCAACGCTGCCGGTCAGGTTATTGACACCCATGGCAAAAAAAATAATTGCGGCGGCAAACAAAACAATATTAAACGGATATATTAAATTGTGATATATTTGTTTAAATTTCATAATTCTCCTTTCTTACGAGTCTTGCTCTGTTATGCCGAACAAACCTACTTGCACTTCCAGTTTTTCAGCGCCTTTATAAAATATAATTTCTTGCGGCGTTGAAAAGCCTTCCGGATAAAACAAAACTTCTTTCTCCTTTTTAAGTATTATACCTTCCGGATAATCATATGTCATGTCCAGAACTTTAATTTTATCATGCTCAAAACTGAGTTTAACCTCTTTACCCGATATAAGCGCCCTGGTAAATGCATGTTCAAAGCAGCTTTTTAATATTACCGGTAGTTGTTCCTGCCTGGGCATTATCATGCGCGGCAAAGCCACTGCTGAAATAATACCTATTAAAAATATTATTATCAACAGCTCTAAAAGAGTGAAACCTCCGGTTCCCGCGCTGGAACGTGGGAGCGTAAATATTTCAGCGATCTCTGTGCTCTCCGCGGTTAAATCCATTTTTTTGTGCAAAGTAAATGTAAAAAGATGCCGAAATGACTAATTAATTAAAATTGAGAATCAGGAGATGAAACAGCATGCTTAATTTTTGATGCAGCGAACGGCTGCTCGGGAGGAGGCGTAAAAATTGTTCCTGAAGATTGTGAAAAAGGGTTCTGCCCGGGCACAGTGAAGGGCGACTTTGATGACTGCTTGATCTGTGAGCCGGAAGCATCAGCAAAAGGGGCTTCGGAAGATTTTTTTTCAAAGGGGCTCTTACCGGCCTGCGTGAATGCTGTATTGGCAGGCTTCTTAAATGGTGAATCCTGCTGCCTTGCAAAAGGGGCTGCTGTTGCTGAAAAAGGTGAATTTCCATTCCCCCGCCCCCCCCGGCTGATGATATATATTTCTTTTACATCATCATTGTTTACAGTTCCATCACCGTTAATATCATACCCTGGATCATCTCCGCCTTCGAAAAGGATATGGTGAAGCACCATTGATGCATCTGATGAATTAACCTTATAATCCCCGTTCAAATCCCCATGGACAGGAAGAATGACTTCCTGCTCCGTATCGTCTTCTCCACCGGCTGTTTTCCGGGTAACCTCCAGGACCAGCCTTGATTTATTTATATCTGAAATATTGGTAATTTCAATTTGGCGCCCTTCAAAAAATTCGCTTCCTTCAGGTTCTGCTATTTTAACAATATACTCTTTTTTTCCACGGGCATATCGGAATTCTACCTCTTCTCCTATCGCAGAAATTTCACCACACAAATATATTGAGAAATTAATATTTCCATCAAGCACCTCCATCCTTCCGGGATTTCCATCTGTTCCGCCTAAAAAGATTTCCGTGTAATCTTCGCTTTCTGTTCCCTCTTCATCAAAAGCTTCTTCATCAGCAGCGTCGGGATATTCAATCTCTTCCGGTTTTATATAAGCCCTTAATTCATCATTTGGCTGCATTACAATTCCCACGATAATACCATAAAAATTTTCCTGATACTGATCCGGCGGACATCCTGCCATAGAGCTGCCGGTATTTAAAAACGCTGATATAAAAAAAAAACAGGCTGATATTATTAAATTCAGACGAATGGAAAACCATCCGAATTCATTTTTACAGAAAACTTTTTTAGTCATTTTATTCACCTGTTCCTCAATGTTGTTAACTTAGTTGTTAACTTAAGGATTTCTTCCATGATACAGCAATAAATATGCCACAAAAAATACTTGAGTATTAAATAATTACTGTACTAATATCTTTTTTTTTATTAATCAAGGGTTAATGTTATCTATGAATAATAATGAAAACGGCTTTACCCTGATGGAACTGTTAATCGCTGTTTCAGCAGGAGTGATCGTTGTTGCTATTGCCATGGGAATATATAGAACCGCTGCTCACAGTGAAATCAGGCTTGCCGGTATACAGGACAGTTTTTTGAAAAAAGCACAAATAACAAATATTCTTAACAGGCTGCTTTCAAATATGGAAGGCCCGGTTTACGGAAACAATGACCGGCTTGTTTTTATTTCCAGCCTCGATCTACTAGGGTATGGACCTGAATTAATAAGTATTTCGAGCAGTTCAATACATTACGTTAATTATTTAACGTTAAGTGTCACACCTATGCTGTTTACAGGTGAAGGTTCTGAAAAAAAAAAAATTAAATCCTTTTATGAAAATCCATCAAATGCCTTTGACTACTGTTATGAAGAGAGACTTGAGGGGTTTGTCCCGCATTTTTTTTATGCTTTTGATAAAATTGATAAAGAACAGGTTCCGGGCGATCAAGCCGATTATATAAAAATCATATTACAGGACCACGCTTCAAATGAATGGTTTATTACACGCTGTCGGCAATAAAGGATTTGTTCTTATATATGTACTCTGGATATCGGTTATTGTAACCGCCATGGTAATGTTAATATCCAGGCGCGGTAATGAAATGATGCGCGTTGAAGCTTCCATTGAGGCAAGAATTATTTTAGATCAGGAAATGGACAGCCTGAAACAAATACTAAAAACCAATATTATTTCGGGCGGCATGTCGAGTCCTTACAAAAATAGAATAGGTAACTGCAGAATTGATATTTCAAATGCCGACTATTTTCTTGATCTTAATAAAGCCGGCTTTAACGAGATTTACAGGTTGTGCATATCTTTAAAAATCAAGGATCATCAGGCTGAAATTATTGCAGATTCAATTCTGGACTGGATTGATACCGATTTATTCACGCGTCCGAATGGAGCTGAAAATGATTATTATCAGTCATTAACAAATCCTTATAACAGTAAAAACAGTTATATTGAAAGCTATGATGAGCTTCTTCTCATAAAAGGGATTGACATCAGCGTTCTTGATCTGCTTAAAGAGTTTATTTCATTTAACAGCACAGGTATAAATTTCAAGTATGCGCCTTACGAGGTTATTTACGCTATTACCGGAGATGTTGACATGACTGAAAGAATAATTGAATATCGAAATGAATTCGGGCTGGATGATGAATCGTTAAGGACGCTTATAGGCATAAATCTTTATGAAGCAATGCTTACCCGCCATACATTTCAGTCAGCAGCATACAACAGGCTTATGATTACAGGAAATTATCACGGATTTGAAAAAAAAATCGCAGAGTGGGTAAGAGCGGACAGATAATGAAAAAAATTAAATTTATAGGATCTACATCTAAAGAAAAGGCGCTGGGCATAATAGCATTGCTTCTTGTTCTCCTTTTTATCGGAAAGACCGGCATGCTCGGCCCTGTCTTTCAAAAATGGGCACATCTCCGGGAACAGATAGAGGCGCAGCAGGATCTTTATAATCGTTACCTTACGATTTACTCTCAACGTGACGAGGTTGACCGGATTTATAAAAAAAACCTTAAAACTATTGAAACTATCGAGCAAAAAATTTTTTCCGGTCCTGATATTAATATTGCGGCTGCCAAACTTCAAAAAATAATACAGAACCTTGCACAAAACAACAATATCAAAATCAGACGTACTCAAAATAATAAACCAATAAATATATCAGGCGGGCTTTATATAATCAGCCTGGGTATTTTTGGTGAATCCAAAACAATGCGACAATTAAATGGTTTTCTTGAAGAGTTGGAAAGTTACAACAATAAATTTTTATTTACTCCAAAATTATACGCCAAAAGCATTAAAAACCGTATTATTCTTGAAATTCATGTGTTAGGTATTGCTGTGATAATCTGAAAGCATTGCACGGCGCAATATCATTTTTATTCAAAAACCCGTATTATGTGGCCTGTTATGGCACAAGAGGATGTTTTATGAAACGTTTCAATAACAACACCGGCTTTACGCTTATGGAACTTCTTATTGTAATGGTAATTATCGGACTTCTGGTTGCTCTTGTCGCTCCTCGATTTACAAGCCGGATAGGGGAGGCCAATGTTAAAACAACCAAATCACAAATCGAACTACTCTCAACGGCGCTTGAATCATATCACCTCGATCTTGGAGAATACCCTTCTTCCGAACAGGGACTGAATGCTCTTTTAAAAGCGCCGCATTCTCTCTCAAAAAAATGGAAGGGGCCATACCTGAAAAAACTTAATCTCCCACAGGATGCCTGGAACAGGGATTTTATTTACCTTGGAACTGAGGATCAGGAAGTAAAAGCAAAGGGAATTGATTTTATTTTATATTCTTTAGGCAGGGATGGAAAACCTGGAGGAGAAGAGGAAAACAAAGATATTTTCAGTTATGAATAGAAAGCGGTCATTTGAAATACAGGCCCGCGATAGAGCAGGCAATGTATTAAATATACACATTGATGCTGAATCTACTGAGGCTCTTTATCGGGAGCTGTCAAAAAGACATTTGTTTGCCCTGGAAGTAAAAGAGAATTTATTAAGGCGCTTCTTTATTCTTCCTAAACAATCGGGGGTTAAAAAAAGGGAGATTCGCGACCTTTTTTTTCAAATGGGCACTTATCTTGACGCAGGCATCTCCCTTGAAAAACTTTTAAAACTTTTACACAAGCAGCAAAAAAATATCCACCTCAAGGCTTCTATTGATGAAATCCATAAAGGTGTAAGATCCGGACAACGGTTTTCAGAACTTATCCTGCAGCATCCTTCTGTTTTTCCAGGCTATATTGCAGCTTCATTAAAAGCTGGTGAAGAAAGCGGAAATATTGCCGGAAGCCTTCTTGAAATCTCCCGCCTGCTGGATCTTGAAATCAAGCTTATGGATTCATTGATTTCATCGTTTACCTATCCTCTAATCCTGTTGATTACAGCGGTTGTTTCAATTTTTCTTATAATATATTTTGCAGTTCCGAGGTTTGCCAAAATGTTTGCGGATATGGGCAAACCAATGCCTTTTATTCTGAATATCATGCATGCTGCAAGCATTCATTTCTGGATGACAGCCTGCACAGCATTTCTGCTGACGGCGGCAACTGCCGGAGGATTAATATTTGCATGGAAAAGCAATAAGCTGCGCAGCAGGCTTGACAACTTTTTGATCAACGTGCCAAAAATCGGCCCGATTCTGGTAAATTACCAATTATCACTCTATTTTCGCCTGCTTGGAATGGCCATCCGGAGTTCTCTGCCGGCTGATAAAGGGATTGAGCTGGCCAATTCCACATTAATCAGTAAATCGATTAAAAAAGTTTTTGATACAGCGTTAATCGACATTCGCAAAGGTGGTCGTTTCTCAAGTGTATTACAGAAAATTTCATGGATGCCGGATTCAGTTACTTCGCTTATAGATGTGGCGGAAGAAAGCGGGGATATGGGCAAAATGAGCCTCAAAATTTCAAATATCATCGGAGAAGATCTAAATACCGGCCTTACCAAATTAATTGCCCTGGCTGAACCGGTAATGATAGTATTTGTAAGCCTTATTATTGGAGGGGTAATTATAAGTCTTTTATATTCTCTTTTCAGTATTAATTTTTAACCAATTCAATATGTAACCGTTCACGGTTACTTTAATATTTAGTGTCCATCCATAAATGGCTATTTCGCCCGATATCTACGTTGCTCTAAAATTTTAATCCTCGAAATACTCAATGTATTCCTGCGGTTAAAATTTCAGAGCGCCTTGATCTCGAACGAACTATCCTATTTATGGATAGACACTATTTAGCAGTGCCCGAACGAAAACTATAAAATTTTTTCTGGACAAAAATTGGGAAAATTAGCAGTTTTCGTTCAAGCACTAATTAATCTATATTAAAAATATTTCCCCTTTCACCGGAATTTAAAAATTCAATGGCAACTATTTTTAGAGAAATAATCCGTTTTCTTTTATGGCTCAGATATCATGTAACCATCAATGGTATTACTGATATCGCAGCAAAAGGCGATAAAGGGATTCTTTTTTTACCTAATCATCCGGCCTTGATTGATCCTGTTATCCTGAGCGTCTATCTGCATAAAAAATTCAGGCCCAGGCCTATTGCAAATGAGGGTCAAATCAACAGACCGGTTATTCGCCAATTAGCCGAAGCTGTTCATGTTCTCTCTATTCCGGACATGGTTACGACAGGCGCCAAGGGCGGAGATACGATAAAAACCGTTTTAAAAACCACCATCTCGGCCCTGCGGAAAGGAGATAATATACTGCTCTATCCGGCAGGTCATCTTGCCCATGGCAGGTATGAAGATATTGGCGCCAACAGCGCTGTTGAGACGATATTAAATATTTTGCCGGATACCCGGGTTGTGCTGGTTCGAACAAGAGGGTTATGGGGAAGCAGATTCGGCCATGGCGGGGAAACGCCTGTAAAGCTTGACAATGTGCTTTTTAAAGCCTGTAAGTCTCTCCTGCTGAACGGAATATTTTTCGGGCCGCGACGCAAGGTGATGATCGAACTTTACGAACCTGAAGATCTGCCCCGCGGCGATGGGAGAGCCGCCATAAACAGTTATCTTGAGGCTTTCTACAATCAGGACGTTCCTCCAGCCGTTTATGTTCCTTATACTATATGGGAAAGAGGAGGTACCCGCGTACTGCCGGAGCCTGAACTGCAAAAAATTGACGGAGATATATCGACTGTACCGGATGCCACGCGCAAAACGGTTATTAAGTATCTCAAAAAAATTACAGGTATCGATAAAATAGACAACGATCTCCGCCTTGCCCATGACATGGGCATGGACAGCCTTGCAAGAGCTGAACTGATTGTATGGATCGGCCGGGAATTCGGCTTTGCCCAAGGTGATAGCGATTCAATGCAGACAGTTGCCGATTGTCTGCTGGCAGCATCCGGACATGCCATATCATCAGGCTCTAAAAGTCTCAAGCCGGTGCCCCGCAAATGGTTCAAAAAGAATAACGATAACGGAATTGCAATGGTTCCGGAAGGGGATAAAATCACAGATGTTTTCCTGAATCAGTCTTATAAAAATCCAGGCAGCATCGTTATTGCCGATCAGACCGGAGGCGCTAAAACCTATCGCCGTATAGTAACCGGGATACTTGCGCTGCAATCAAAAATCAGGAACCTGGCAGGCGCAAGAATCGGTATAATGCTGCCGGCTTCAGCAGGCGCCTCTATTGTCTATATGGCT
Organism: Desulfosarcina sp. BuS5; assembly: GCF_028752835.1. Taxonomy (NCBI): domain Bacteria; kingdom Pseudomonadati; phylum Thermodesulfobacteriota; class Desulfobacteria; order Desulfobacterales; family Desulfosarcinaceae; genus Desulfosarcina; species Desulfosarcina sp. BuS5. The sequence continues at coordinate 3,801,217 of NZ_CP087952.1, read as the reverse complement.
TCCCGTTTTGCAGGCAAGATACCTGTTATGATCAATTGGACCGTTGGTGAAAGAAGCCTGAAGCATTGCCTCAGCCTGTCGGAAGTAAAACACGTGCTTACATCCAAAGTCCTGACAAGCACTATTGAAAACCGGGGAATATCCCTTAAAAGCATAAAGGAGAAATTTGTTTTCCTGGAAGATATAGGAGCGGGATTGACAAAATTGCAGAAAATATCAGCTCTTCTAAAGAGTTATTTTTTTAAGGGAGCATTGCGGAAAGCAGATGTTTCCGATACTGCTGTTATACTCTTTACAAGCGGTTCGGAGGACCTGCCAAAAGCAGTCCCTTTAACAGATAACAATATTCTCACAAACATCCGGGATATGATAAAAGGATTGTCTTTGACAAATAAGGATATATTAATAGGTATGCTGCCCCCCTTTCATTCCTTTGGATTAACAGGCACACTTTTGATTCCCTTATGCACCGGAATGAGGGCCGTTTACCATCCCGAACCCACCGAGGCAGTCACACTCTCCTCTCTTATCGAAGCCTACAAGGTCAGTATCCTGATAGGCACGCCTACTTTTTTAAATGGAATCGCCAGAGCTGCAAAACCCTCTCAACTTTCCAGCCTGAAACTTGCTTTTTCAGGCGCAGAGAAATGCCCTGAATCCGTTTATGACGCCCTGAACCATTCCTGCCCGCAATTAAAAGTTTTGGAAGGCTACGGCATTACTGAATGTTCTCCTGTAGTATCCTGCAATCATCCTGAAAATCCAAGACACGGCACCATCGGCAGGGTTGTTGAATCACTCGATTATGCTATTATAGATACAAAAACGAAACAAAGAGTCGCAGCCGGCGCCCGGGGGATGCTGCTTGTAAGAGGACGGAGTATTTTTAATGGATATTTAAACTATAACGGCGCTTCACCTTTTGTAGATTTTGAAGGAAAATCCTGGTACAAAACAGGAGATCTGGTAAAAGAAGATTCCGACGGAATTCTTACATTCTGCGGGCGTTTAAAACGCTTTATAAAGCTTGGGGGCGAAATGATTTCACTCCCGGCCATTGAAAACGTATTGAGCGCCTGTTTTTCAACTGAAGAGGATGAAGGGGAGGATGAAGGGCCTGTTTTGGCAATAGAGGCAACACCCGACGATGAACATCCTGAAATAGTGCTGTTTACAACACGTAACATGGATCGAAGCCTGATCAATCAAAAAATTCGCAACAGCGGGTTATCGCCATTACATAATATCCGTCGTGTAGTAAAAGTAGATTCAATTCCTGTTTTGGGGACGGGTAAAACAGACTATCTCCGGCTCAAGGAGCAGTTATAGGAAAGTTTTAAGTTTTATGATAACACTTTCACGTTTTGTTGTGCCCGACAGGGCATGATGATTATAGAGTATGCCTGATTAAAACCGAAGATTCGATATTTTTTTCAACAAGCTCCAGAAGGTGCCGGTGGTGGGTGAAAAAAATTACCTGGGTCTGTTCGGATAACCGTGCCAGCGCCTGCAGGGCCGCAACCGCCCGATCATCGTCAAATTTAATCAAAATATCGTCCACAATAAACGGGATCGGTTCATTTTTTTTCAGGTAATCCTGGAGACCGGCTATACGTAAAGCAAGGTACAATTGATCTGCCGTCCCGTCACTCATCCCGTTAAGGCTGACTATTTCCCTGCCGTCCGGGCGGACACCTACAAGCACCGGCCGGCCATTATCGTCGAATTCCGCCCGGATTCCTTTAAAGGAGCCTTGCGTAATGAGTTTAAAAAGATCGGTTGCGCTTTTTAAAATCGGACCCTGGTTTTTGTCCCGGTACCGTTCTATTGCCATGTTTAAAATTTTTGCGGCAATTCTCAAGCGGGCATACTGCTCCACGTTGTTTTCAAGCCGCCCCAGGTGTCCCTGAATCGCTTCGGCCAACTCGGCGGCCCGGGAGCTTCCGTCCATTTTGCCAAGCTCGGTTCGCTCGCTTCCGATGGTCTGATCCAGTTCTGATTTTTCCTGATTAAGCTTATCAATCTCCTCCGTCAACCGGCCGATATCCCCCTCAATACTGTCCGGGTCCACTTCCCGGGCATCCCTGATAAAATCATCAATAAGAGCGCCTCCGCTCAACTGGTGCAGCCTTTCATCCAGTCCTTTCAGTTCGGCTTCCAGCCGCCGCCTTGTTTTGGATCTTTCCTCAGCCTCCGGGAGATCATCGTAGCTTGCGCAGCCTGCCTCGGCGCACATACCTTTGAGCCTGGTTTCCAGCGTGGTAATCCTGATAACAGCCTTATTGATACGGATCTTTTCCTGCTTTAACTGTTTCAGGAGTGTTTGCCTCTGCGATTGAGCCGTTCGCGCCAGTGTCAGCCTGCTGTTCAGTTTCAAAGTTGCTTCACCGGCAGTCAGATCCGCCAGATCTTTTGCCACAGCCCCCACCAAACCGGTAACCTTGTTTATAAATTCATCCGCATCACGATTAATACCTTTAATACGCTTTTGAAGAATGCCGGCCTCTTTGAGCTTGTCGAACAGGGTGTTGAGATCTTCCATGACAACCTTGGCCTGAGCCGGGAGGGCGCCGCGGTCAAGACCTATGATCCGGACAGCCTGTTCCCATTCGTTTTGCCATTGGGAAAGTTCCCTTTCACTGGCAGCAACTTTTTCCCTGGCTTCCGCCAATTCCTGTTTATGCTGCTCGTCTTCAGCTTGCAGACGGTCTTTATTCCTGCGCAGATCATCCTCCGATTCGATGATCATTCTACCTCTTTTTATTAAACCGGTCAGGGTTTCGCCATCACCGGAACGGGGCTCAGAAAGATCATCCATACACTTGTTCAGCCTTTTAATCTGAGCGTCAATCCCTTCCTGCAGCTTATCAGCCTTTGCTTTACGTTCCCTGATATCTGCGGCCTTTTTAACCAGCGCCATATGGTTTTGGACCCATCCCCGCATCTCTTTTGGCGATCCGGCCTTAATTTTCGCAGCCTCCCATAATTGCGCCCACTCTCCCTTAATATTCTCTTTTGCCTTTTCAGATGTTTTCAGAGCTCTTTTCAAACGCTCCATCTGCTTTTGATAAGCCGTCTGATCAGCGATCAATTTGGCTTTGGCCGCGACCCGGTCCGCCTCCCGCCTGAGCCTGTCGGAAATCTCATCCGCCTTCCTGACACGGATTTCAAAGGCCTCCGGCAGAGTACCTGCCGGCGGTACCCCCTTTATGTAACTGTCAATTGCCTCATCTTGCAGAGGTTTGCCCTCCAAAACAGATGCAACAAGCAGCCATCCTGAATCTCTCTCTTCCCTTGCCTTTTGAAGATCCTCCTCACCGGGCACTTCCTGCTGCAGCCTGAGTTCGTTGATCTGCCTTTCAATATTCGCCAGTTTCTTCTCAAGTTTTCCGTAATCCTTTTTTAAGCTATTGTTATCAAGCTCAACCGCACCGATTTTATCCTCAAAGATGCTTATCGTATCTATTGAAGGCACCGGAAGCGACTCCAGTTTTTCGATCGTTCCCGACCATAAATTCTGTTTATCAAGCTCCAGATTCAGCGATTTTAAAATAATACTGATTTCAGTCTGCTCATTACGGCAGTGTTTTTCTAACGCCCCGTATTCTTCAGCCTGGTATAGAGCATTTTTTAAGGTATCGATCTGCCTGGGATCTCCAATTTTTTTTAGCTGTTTGGCAATCCCCGCAATTCGATGCTCAAATTTAGGAATTGCCTCGCGGGCAGCATCTATACGAGTGCTGATCCGCTCAAACTTTGTTCCCAGGTCCTGTATTCGAACCGCTTCAGACTTCTTGATCCTCAATTTTTCAGCATCAGCCAAAGTCAAGTCATCCCGCAGACTGTGAAGAATTTCCTTTGCTTCGCCCCGCAGGATGCTCAGACGCGTTTGTAACTGAAAAGAATCCCGGGCAGCTTTACCCTGACTCCCGGAGTCCCGATGTATTTCTTCAATCAACTCTGAATTTTCGAGCAAATTTTTGGAAATTTTAAGTTCAGACAGATCTTTTTGGATAATCTCCAAGCTTTTAAGCGCCTGATTACGATCGTTTTCCGCCATCCTCAGCTTTGTGAGCAGATCGCTTCTTTGCTTCGGGAATTTTTCCGGCAAAAGCGTTGCAGAGGCGTATATTTCGAATTTATTGATCAGCTCTTTGCGGTTGGCAATAACCGGTAAAGCCTCCCGGATACGTTCCAGGCGGTGCATAGCGCGTTTTTTTTCCGCTAAATCCTTTTCAACGGCTTGCTTACAATCCATTGCTCGGCGCAAAGACTGATCATGCGTGATCCATTGCCAGCCGGACAACTGGACATCACGTATCTCTTTACGATTCCTGCTTATATTGCTCAGGGTTTCATTAATTTTCGGTTTCTTGGCAGAGGGTTTGAAAAGAGCGTCAGCCTCGGACTTGAGTTTTTCCTGAACTTCACGAAGATTGGAAGCGCCCGATCCTGCGGCAAAAATAAGCCGCCCCATGCTTCCGCCGCCACTTATAATCTCTTTGCCTCCGCTAACCAGGTCGTTGTGGTCGATGCCGAACATGGTCACAAAAAGATCGGGGCCGACCCCGTTTAAAAATCGGCCCAGCAGTGATTCTTCAATCACTGTCCGGTCATCCTCAGAACGAAGCGTATTGTTCCTCCCTTTGCGCCGAATAAATTCCAGCACATCTCCCCGGCTTGATTGAATGGTTGCTCCGATGCGCATTTTGGAGTAGGGATGCAGAAAATCATCCGTTGATCGCTCCGGAATACCGTAAAGCAGGTTTCGCAATGCCCGCAGGGCCGAACTTTTGCCGGCCTCGTTAGGGCCGTAAATTACATGCAGGCCTTGATTGCCGCCGCTTAAATCAATGATCTTGTCGGTAAAAGGACCATATGCAAGAATTCTCATCTCAAGAATCTTCATTCAAAATCCCCTTTTCGCATCAGCCTCTGAATGAGCATCGGCCGCACTTGTTCCACCAGGCTTCCAAGCCATTCAATATCATCCAGCCCGATTCCATCAGGATTCTCCTGAAGTTCTTTTTTTAGTTCTTTAGGGATTTTTTTATCAAGATCAATCAGTTCATCCGATAAACCACGCAATAATTCCGGTTGGGATGCTAATTCGTCAAATAATTTTACAAGCTCCCCGATTGCGCCGTCACCTGCCTGAATACTCTGCTCAGATGGGGGTAACTTGGTCCGGATTTTAATTTTTTCAATCCAGACCCTGTCTCCGCTTGTATCTAAAGCAGCAGCCCGGATCTCATTGCTCCATCGGTCAAAATCCGTTAAAAGCTCACTATGAGCCGGAGTTTCACCTTCGATTAAAACACGCGCAACCAGAGGCAGGCCGGCGCTCTGATCTAACAAAATTTCAAGCTCTTTACAAAATCGATCAATAAGATCATAGCCGCTTTCAACTCCTTTTGAATCGACTTTGAGGATTGCCCAGCGGACAACATCGAGTGGTTTGAACTCGAGTTTTGAACGGCCGCTCTCGTCGACCGTAATGAGCATACATCCCTTGGGGCCGGTTTCCCGGATATGGCGTCCCTGGATGTTTCCTGAAAACAAGATCGGCGGATCTTCACAAAGGATCTCCTGCTGATGAACATGCCCCAGCGCCCAGTAATCGTATCCCTTTTGGCGCAACCCTTCCAGAGTACAAGGAGCATATGGATCGTGGCCTTCGCGTCCTGAGGCGCAGGTATGCAATACGCCGATGTTAAAATAACCATGAAGAGGGGATGGATAAAAAAGGGAAATGTCCTTTTTTACGGCCGGTGCAGCAAAACTCTGGCCATGAACAGCCACATTTATATTGTCTATAAGGTACGTGGAGGGTTTATCAGGCGGAAACAGATGAACATTTTCCGGAAGTCTGAGCGTTTTGGTTATCTTGCTTGCCGCATCGTGATTTCCGTAAGCAATATAAACGGAAATGCCGGCATCACGCAGCTTGCCGGTTTGGGATACCAGGTAAAGCCCGGTATTATAATCTTTCCAGTCCCCATCATAAAGATCACCGGCTATCAATATAAAATTAACGTCTTCGGCAATGGCGGTTTGAACCAGATTATCAAAAGCCCGTCTGGTTGCCTTGCGAATTTCATCTGCCGGAGCGCCTTCGTAATAGTCGAGCTTGTGCAAGGGGCTGTCTAAATGAATATCAGCCGCGTGGATGAATTTAAACATATTTCAAGTTCCATCGGCAAATTAAGGGCTGGCTCAAAAACAAACAGGACACAAGCAGATTACCAGCCGCTCAAGAGATCCTCGCCCATGGTTTTGGCAACAATATCCTGAAACTGCTGGAAACGATACCCAACCACCTCGACCATAAGCCGCATAACCAAAAACCCAAGTCTGCTGTCTTTTTCACAAATTGAGAGAAGGTCTTTTTTCGTAATCCTTATTACCTTGCAGCGTCTGGAGGCACAATAGGCTGAAAGCCTCATTTTATATGGCTTCACAAAACAAGACCAGCCCAATACCCTGGAGACCGTTTTTTTGGATTTTCTGGCTCCAACAGTGTTTCTTTTTGCCGCAGGACGACCTCCTGGCAATTCAAAACGCAAGTCTACCTCTCCCTCAATCACTACCCACAAGTGTAGTGCATCATCACCCTCAGTAAAAAGCTTATCATCTTTTTGATATTCGATTTCTTCGACATATTTCTGGATGGTGGCCAACCGCTCATCATTTAAGCCTTTAAAAACCTCAACTTTTTCTAAAACACTCAAACCAACCATAACTATCTCCCTCTTCAATAAATTGAGACCTTTGCAAAACACCCTTTTTGCCCAACTCCTGTGTCAGGCTCAATTTTTAATCCTCGAAATATCAAATATATTCCTGCGGCTAAAATTTTAACTTTCCTTTACTTTGAACAAAATCAAGTATTTTTCAAAGGTCTCAAGTTTAAAAATAAAACAAGTCAAAAATTAATAGTATTACAGAGTAAATTTTTTCCCTGCCAATATCCTTATGGATAATACCATTCTGATTGGCTTAGTCAAGCCCTGAACAGATCCGAAAGCAAAATTCTAATCATGACTTCTAATGGAATGCATGACTGATTTATGAAAACCCTGGCGGAACTCTTCTAAAGTCTTACTGCAAGATGCAATTATATCCACACCAGCATCCGAAAAGACATACCCTGGTCCTTTTCCATCGAATTTTTTGGGTGAATATACAGCATCTATTTTTTTTTCAAGCAACCACTCACTAACCTTGATTCCCTTGCCCCTCTCATCCTTTGCAACGGGATTGCGGTGAAATGCCTCTGAAAGAAGGGAGCCGTCCATTTCCCGCAATGTGGCTATATAAAAGAAAGGAGCCTCTCCAAAATGTTCTGACAATATCTGCCGGTCCTCTTCCAGGGGAATGGCTAAAGTAATAGTATCTTTCTTTTGGGGCTCGTAATGGATTAAAATATGATCAACGTGGGAAACAAGCCTCTTGATTTCATTTTCAATCTTCCTGGTAACGGAATGTGCTTTTTCCAGGTTATTGGTCTTAATCACTATGTCGGCCTCTATAAATTTAAACGGACCGGAATTTCTCCCCCAGAGGTTTCTAATTGAAACGATCCGTGGATCTTTCAAGATAATAGTTTTGACTCGATCCATTGTTTCAAAGTCAATTGACGCATCCAAGAGTACCCGTATAGCATTGACAAAAATACTCAGCCCGGCTTGAAAAACAAATACAACAACTATAAGCGCCGCTATCCGGTCAATCTCCAGACCGAACAATCCGCCTATAAGACCAACCAATATAACTAAAGAAGAAAACATATCCGTTCGGATATGCTGCGCATCAGCAATAAGACTGGGAGAGCCGATTTTTTGCCCTTGCCGCAATTCATAACGTGAAAATAGAAAAGTAATTCCCGTGGCCAAAGCTACGCCCGCCACTGTATAAGGCAAAAATTCGGTCTTCAGGGACTTTTGCGCAAATATAACAGTATAAACGATTTCATAACCGGCAAAAAAAATAAATATAGAAGAGAGCAGAGAAACAAAATTCTCAACTTTGTACAACCCGTAAGGAAAATTTTTTGATTTTCTCTTGGAAATTTTTATTCCCCACAAGACTGTTATAGAAGAAATTACATCTGTGGCGGAATGAATAGTATCTGCAAAAAGAGCAACGGATCCGGAGAGAAAAGACAAAAAACACTTAATTATGACAAGAAGGAGATTGACGCCTATGGAATAGGCCCCAATTTTTTCATTTTGTTCCATTTTATATTCCGGATTGAATAAATCAGCAATAATCGAAGACCAAATATCAAAGATATTGAAATAATAATACAATATTTCCGACCGTTTTACAAGCCTCTTATCCACATTCCCGGTCAGGATAAATCATAAAAAAATCGGCATCCTTCATTAAAGGCCAAAAGTAGTTAACACTTTTTCCCAGGTTAGAACCGATATTTTCACCGCAAAGAACGCAGAAAGCGCAGAGGAACTGCTTAATTTTTAATGTAATATCTCAGCGATCTCTGCGTTCTCCGCGGTGAAATCCAATTTTTTATAACAAAGTAAATATAAACTAAATTTGAAGGATGCCAAAAAATCAACACAAAAAAAATTTAAAAAAACAAAAAAATACTGGAATAAATATACAAGCAGGGGTATGTCATAAAAGATTCAATCTCTTGATTTCTGAACGGACACTATTTGCAATGAATTTATAAATAATAATAAACAAAGGAAAAACCATGTTTGAAAATAAAAATTACGAAACAGAACTGAATGATTTTATTGAAAATTGGAAAACTGATGAGCTTAATGCAAAACCTGCATTTGCCAGACTAAAAGATAAACTCTTAAAAAAAAAGAATACACTTTTATCTTTTCATTCAAGGGCCGGGATTACCTATTCATTACGAGCTACAATAAAAAAATCATCGGCAAAGGATAATCCATTATTCGCAATGGTAGATATAATAGATGATGACCCTGCTAATCGCTGGCTATCTGTTTGTTTCTTTGGAGACATGATAACAGATCCGGACGAAATTGGTGATTTTGTACCTGAAGGGCTTTTGGGGCAGGACGCTCACTGTTTTGATTACGATAATCAGGATGAGGAACTGCTTTTGTATATTGAGCAAAGAATAGACGAAGCCCACGCGTACATGTGTGATGAACAAAACAATTAAAACACGGGATCCATATGTCACTTAATTCCCAAAGCGGGCTTTGACCGCAACCCAACTCTATAAGATATGAGTATTGAGTATTGAGTATTGAGAATAAAGATACGATCTGGTTTTCCTCATCACTCACTACTCAACACGCAACTCTTAGGGTTCGATGATAAAACCAACCCCTAATTTTCTTGTTTTTCATGACAGGGTTTCAGGGGAAAGATATTAAGGAATCATGAGGTAAGATGGAAGAAAAAACAAAAATTGGAATAATCATCTGTGACCGCTACCGCAGATGCGCAGGAGGAAAATGTTTCAGGTCATTGCGCAACAGGGAAGGCGCGTTTAGCAGATATAAAAAAATGGAAGTTGAAGTTGTCGGGTATACTACTTGCGAAGGGTGCCCTGGCGGCAATGTTGAATATGCTGTTGATGAAATGATGGGAAACGGAGCAGAGACGATACATCTTGCCACCGGACTAATTGTGGGGTATCCTCCATGTCCATATCTCACTTATTTTAGTAATTTTATCCAAACAAAATATGGCCTTGAAGTAGTATATGGCACTCATCCTATACCTCAAAAATACCTCATCATGCATGATCAAATAGGTACCTGGGACACTCCTGGGTGGAAAAAAATTATTAGCCCGACATTAGTGGATGAAAAGATTCGTTTATCATATGACTAATAAATCAAGTGTAAGGGAGCTTCCAAAAAATAATTACCCATCCTGCTTGCCCTTTTGCCCGTCTTCTACGTTGTAATAACAGGCATATAGCTTGCTATGCACCTGCCATCACGCCTTGAAGACGAACAAAAGTTCTGCACGATATAGGTATATTATTTTCTTCCAGTTCCCTAAAGATTGGACGGGAAGAAGTGCCTCATATATAAAACATGACCAATAATCCGCTCATAATCACCTGCCCTGTTACAGGCGCGGAACTTTGTAAATTTTGTTCTCGGTGTTCCCGGCGGCATGGATGGCAATATCGAAAATTTAATTTCTCTTAAAAACCGTCTGAATCCTATGTAAACCTGGCCAGTTACAGGTGTGGGTAAATTCCAGCTTCCCCTTGCGGTTCACGCAATCATGATGGGAGGGGGTAGGGGTTCAAAATCTTGAACCCCTACTCCGACGACCGATAATGCAGTGAAATTATTTATGTGACAATCTATAGTTGTTGCCATCTCTTTTCATGTAGTTTATCCTGTTAATATGCATCGCAAAACATACACAGTTTCAGAAATAACTTCCGATATTAAAATTCTGCTTGAAGAAAAATTCCCTTTTATTTGGGTTTCAGGTGAAATATCCAACTTCAGCACTCCATATTCCGGGCACTATTATTTTACTTTAAAGGATAGTAAATCCCAGATCAGCGGTGTAATCTTCAAGGGACAAAACCGATCTTTACAATTTGTCCCGGAAGACGGGATGAACATAACCGGTTTTGGCAGAATCAGCGTCTATGAACCCCGCGGAACATACCAGATAATTTTTGAATACTTGGAGCCCCATGGCGCCGGAGCTTTGCAGAAGGCTTTTGAACAACTAAAAAATCGTCTTGCCGCAGAAGGTCTATTCGACGAAAAACATAAGGCTCCCCTTCCCTTTTTACCAAAAAAAATCGGAATTGTAACATCCCCCGGCGGAGCCGTTGTCCATGACATTCTCAAAATTATTGACAGACGTTTTCCAAATATTCATCTTGAAATTATTCCCTCCAGGGTTCAGGGATACGGCGCCGAAAAGGAAATCGCCGCCGGTATAAAACTGCTGAACGCCATAACTAAAACCAGACCTGAAAACAAACCGGCAGATCTGATCATAGTGGCCCGCGGCGGGGGTTCTATGGAGGATCTGGCCGCTTTTAACTCAGAGGATGTTGCGAGGGCCGTTTTTGCATCAAAAATTCCTGTTATCTCTGCTGTGGGACACGAAACCGACTATACAATTTGTGATTTTACAGCCGATCTGCGTGCTCCGACTCCATCAGCCGCGGCAGAGCTTGCCGTACCGCAAAAGGATGAACTTGAAAAACAATGTTATGAGCTGTTCAGAAGCCTTAAAACAAATTTTTACAAATATATAGAGCAAAAGCTTACCATACTGAAGAGTCTCTCTGACCGGCTTGTCAACCCCGGAAAAAAGCTTACAGACTTGCGGCTGAGGACAGATGATATCACATCGCGCCTTGTTGGAAATTTTTTAAATCATCTAAAACAAAAACGACAAGATCTGAGATGGCGCATTGAAATACTGCAGGCAAACAGTCCTTTAAAATCGATACCCCGCATAAATGAAAGACTTGAACAGATCAACTCTGATCTGTTATCTTTTCTAAAGATATATTTGATCGGCAAACGTGGAATTCTGAACGAACTCTCCGCCAGGCTGAAAGCTATGAATCCCGAGACAATCCTTGCCAGGGGCTACAGTATTACAAGAACCATACCTGAAAGAATTATTGTGAAAGAGATCACATCTGTTTCAATAGATGATCAACTTGAAATCATGGTCAGGAATGGATCAATATTATGCCGCGTAGAAGGGAAAACTTATAATGACGAAACAAACATTTGAAAAAGCAATAAGCTTGCTGGAACATATAGTTCAGGATTTGGAAACCGAAGATCTTCCCCTTGAAGAAGCTTTGAAAAAATTCGAGGAAGGTGTAAAACTATCAAAGTTCTGTTCCCGCAAACTTGATGAAACTGAAAAAAAAATAATAATCCTCATGGAGAATAACAGCGGAAAGTTGAGTGAAAAACCATTTGCACCGGATCAGGAATGATAGTTTAATAAAAGGCTTGCATGTTGATGAACAAACTCTATCATGTTCAAATTTAAAGAATATCTTACTGAAAAACAAGAGCTTGTAAACAACTCTCTTAGAAATATCCTTGAACATTTTTCGGTTCACAGCCGTCTTATGAAGGCTGTGGAATTTTCCTTGATGGCCGGAGGAAAAAGAGTCAGACCGGTGCTCTGTATTGCCGCATGTGAAGCCGTTCATGGGGATATTCGAGATACCCTGCCGGTTGCATGCGCGCTTGAAATGATACATACTTATTCGCTGATACATGATGATCTCCCGGCAATGGACGACGACGACCTGCGCAGGGGGAAGCCCACTTGTCACATCCGGTTTGACGAAGCCACAGCAATCCTTGCCGGCGATGCGCTGCTTACGCTTGCATTTCAGATTCTATCTTCAGCAAACATTTTATCAGGCCATAACGATAAAAATCATCATCCATCTGTGCGGCTGAAAATTATCAATATATTATCAAGCGCATCAGGCTGGAACGGTATGATCAGGGGACAGATGATGGATATCTCTTCAGAGAACAGTGTGCTGAATTTAGATAAGCTTGAACATATGCATTCATTAAAGACAGGCGCGCTTATAGAAGCATCGGTATCTGCAGGAGCAATTATAGGAGGCTGCAATACTAAACAATTAAAACATCTTTCATTATATGCCAAAAAAATAGGCCTCGCATTTCAGGTTGCAGACGATATATTGAACGTTGAAGGAGATCCGCTGGTTATGGGCAAGACTGCAGGAACTGATGCCCACCGGAACAAAAACACCTATCCGTCTTTGATGGGGTTGAATGGTTCAAAAAAATTTGCCGGACAACTCATATACGACGCATTGCAGGCTCTGGATATTTTTGATAAAAGTTCAGATCCGCTTCGTAAAATCGCTTCTTATATTATTAACCGAAAAAAATAATGACATTTTAATTTAACTTAACTTACTTAACTTACAGGAATTTATAACTATATTGAGCTTTCTGAAAAAAATAGATTCACCCGAAGATCTTAAACTTCTCTCGAGATCTGAGCTGCCGGCGCTTGCGGAAGAGATACGAACAATGATTGTGGATGTTGTTTCTAAAAACGGCGGCCATCTTGCATCGAGCCTCGGAGCGGTTGAACTTGCCATTGCAATCCATTATGTATTTAATGCGCCTGAGGATAAAATCATATGGGATGTGGGGCATCAGTCTTATCCTCACAAACTTCTTACCGGCAGGCGGGAGAGCTTTCATACTCTCCGACAACATAAAGGCCTTTGCGGATTTACCCGTATAGGTGAAAGCCCCTACGATGCATTTTCAACCGGTCACAGCGGCACATCAATATCTGCAGGCCTTGGTATGGCCTGTGCCGGACGCCTTAAAAAAAAGCATTCCAAGGTTATTGCGGTAATAGGCGACGGATCATTGACTTCGGGCCTGGCCTATGAAGGCCTGAATCAGGCCGGAGATATACACAAGAATCTTATTGTTATCCTGAATGATAACGATATGTCGATCTCCCATAATGTAGGAGCATTATCCTCTTTTCTCAGCCGCGCCTTTGCCGCAAAAAGGCTGCAAGGCTTAAGAAAAGAATTCGGCGAGTTTCTGAAATCCCTTCCAAAAGTAGGTGGAGACATCTACCAGATTGCAAAACGTTCGGAAGAGTCATTCAAATCGTTTGTAACCCCCGGAATGTTGTTTGAAGCATTTAATTTTGAATATTTCGGGCCGATCAACGGCCACAGGCTGAATCACCTGATCGATATACTCAATAATGTCAAATGCCTTAATGAACCGGTACTTCTTCATGTCACAACCAAAAAAGGAAAAGGCTACCCTCCTGCGGAAAATAATCCTGTCTATTTTCATGGTGTAGGAAGTTTTGAAATAAAAACAGGAAACAGTTCGGGACAAAAAGGTGCGATCCCCACATATACCCAAATTTTTGGGAAAGCAATGGTGAAACTGGCCGAAAAAAATGATAAAATCATAGCTGTTACCGCAGCCATGCCGGAAGGTACGGGACTCGTAAAATTCGCCGATACTTTTCCAGACCGCTTTTTTGATGTTGGGATTGCGGAACAGCACGGGGTTACCTTTGCCGCAGGCCTTGCAATAGAGGGACTAAAACCTGTTGTGGCTATTTATTCAACCTTTTTACAAAGAGCATATGACCAGATAATCCATGATGTATGCTTGGAAGCGCTCCCGGTTGTTTTTGCCATCGACAGGGGCGGTATTGTAGGCGAAGACGGCTCTACTCATCACGGGCTGTTCGATTTGTCATACCTCAGAAATCTTCCCAACATGGTTGTAATGGCTCCTAAAGATGAGAATGAACTCTGCAGAATGCTCATAACAGCGACTTCACATAATGGACCGGTTGCTTTCAGATATCCCAGGGGGACTGCAAGAGGCGTTTCTGTTGATGAAAATCCGGCTGTCATACCCATCGGCCGGAGCGAAATCCTGAAGGATGGTGATGATATTCTCATACTGGCCATCGGACGATCTGTGGGTGATGCTCTTGACGCCCATTCCCTGCTGTCAAAAAAGGGCATATCCGCAACCGTAGTTAACTGCCGATTTGTAAAACCGATAGATTCCGACAAGATATGCGCTTTAGTAAAAAAAATCCCGAAAATCATTACAGTCGAGGAGAATGTACTGCAAGGAGGTTTCGGAAGCGCGGTTCTGGAATGTTTATGCGATAACGGAATAATGAGATTTAATCTTATAAGGCTTGGAATACCGGACAAATTCGTCGAGCATGGAAACCAGGATATTCTAAGATCAAAATACCGCATTGATGCGCCCTCCATTGCCGATGCAGCAGTAAAACTTTGCGACATATATGATTGAAAAGAAAAAAAGAATCGATTTGCTGGTTCTGGAAAAAGGGCTGGCGCAAAGCAGAAATCAGGCCAGGGCGCTTATCATGGCCGGCAAGGTGCTGGTAAACAATATGCCGGCCGCTAAACCGGGCACATTGGCATCAGGTTCTGATAACATAGTTATTAAAGGGAATGAGTTTCCATATGTCAGCCGGGGCGGGCTTAAACTTGAAAGAGCTTTGGAATCTTTTGATATTTGTGTTCAAAACAATGTATGCCTTGATGTGGGAGCATCTACCGGCGGCTTTACCGACTGCCTGCTCCAAAAAGGCGCCGGAAAAGTCTTTGCTGTAGATGTGGGATATGGTCAGCTTGCATGGAAACTGAGGCAGGATTCCCGTGTGGTGGTGGTGGAACGTACAAATATCCGTCATATATCTGAAAAAATCATTCCTGTCGGGTTAGACCTTGCAACCATAGATGTTTCTTTTATTTCCCTTAAAATAGTAGTCCCTGCTGTTCTTAAATTTATCAAAAAAAATGGCGGCATTATAGCCCTTATAAAGCCGCAGTTCGAAGTGGGTAAAGGTAAAACAGGGAAGGGCGGCATTGTAAGGGATACACGCTTACACGAAGAAGTCATAACCAGTCTTGCCGAATTCTTCCAGGATACAGGTCTTGTGTGCAGTCCGGTAATCCCATCTCCGATTCAAGGCGCAAAAGGCAACAAGGAATTCTTGATATTCATTTCCCGGTTGCAATCTGCTGCAGCAAAAGAATGCTGCAAAACTTTGAAAAATTTTAAGCACATACAATCCTGAAGATCAGCATGGACTATTTGCTAGCGCAGTCATTAAGCCTTTTTTTTATATAATTACCCTGGTGGCATACAACCGGGCCAGAAAAGAGTATGCCGGAGAAAAGATAGCCGCTGCCATTAATCTTATAATGGTCTCGCTTATCATTCTTTTTTGTTGTGATTTTGCGGATTACTTTTTTTCAATAATATTCCACATAACTCGCGAAACAATATCAATAATAAAAATCCTGTTAAGATTAACCTCTTTTTGCGTACTTTTTTTCGGAGGATTACGTTTTTTTGTCAGCGAACCGGTTGACAATCGATTCCTGCAGCATATTTCCATCAGGAGAGGCTGTCCGAAAGATACTCAACAGGAGGACAATTTTGCTCCGAATCGCAGCGCAGAATTAACGGTTATGCTTAAAGAGACTTCAGGAACCCACCCTAAGCCTGAAACCTTAGTCCATTATTTAAAAAAACATAACATACCGATCGTTGTTCCATGCCTTGTAATAGTTGCAGTAGCAACAAGTTATTATCTATCATGGCGAACGGATCAACCTACGCGCGCTGTTGATAAAAAATCTCAAAAAAAGAAAATCGAATCAGATGGTATTACAGAAGAACAAAAACAAAAAATCCAGACGATACTTGCAAGAATAAAACAAGAAAAAAACAGGGAACGTGAAGTACTTGCCAGAATTGAAAAAGTAGAAAAAAAAGAACGTGAGATACTTGATAGAATTGAAAAGGAACATCAAAAAGAACGTGAAGAATTAAATAAAATAAAACAGAAAAAAAAAGAGGCCGACAAGCACCGCCTTGCAAAAATCAGGGAGGAAAATAAACACAGACTACGAAAAAAAATCGAAAAAGAAAAGACCGAGGCATTGAAAATAAAAGAGATAGATATATTAAACTGCATCATCGCATCAGCAGAAGAATCTTTGAGGCAAAAAAAATATTCAGAGGCAAAAAATGGTTATGAAACAGCCTTGCGCATACTTGAAGAAAGCATTTTTAAAGATCAAAACGAATTTTTAAAGTGTAGAATTAAAATTGAAAATGCATTAAGAGATGAAGAAATCATTTTCGGTTCACAAGGATATATTTATTATAAAGAAAAATGGATCACTCCTAAAGAGTATGAGAAAAAATTATATGATGCAGGATTTGTGAAATATAAAGGAAAACTTAAAAAATTCATGGAGTTAAAGGATTTGATCATAGGGTTAACGCATAATGATGTTAAGGCTTATTTAACCTCTAAATACAGCGGGAGGAACATCCATAAAAAAAATATCAAATTTAACGATTTAATCTTAAACAGGAATACCGGAATATACTCTGAGTTTACGATATATTACAAATGGGAAGTCTGGACCTTCAGCGAAATTGGTGAAGGTAAATGTTCATTAGATATCAGATATGATGCAAACCAGGATAAATGGAAGATTATCCGGGAATGTGAGGAGCGGTAGCATTATGGATTATATGTTTGCCCAGTCACTCAGCCTGCTTTTTTATATCATTACCCTGGTGATTTACAACCGGGCAAGGAAAGAGTATGCCGGCGGAAAAATAGCTGCGGCTATCAATCTTGTCATGATCTTTATAGGACTTGTATTCCTTTCCGATTTTACAGATTATTTTTTTATACGTATATTCCATTTTACCGATGATACAGTCTTGATAATCAAACTTATGCTAAAACTGGCAGCGCTTAGCGTGCTCTTTTTCGGCGGGCTGCGCTTCTTTGTAGACGCCCCGGACGCTGCCGGAGCTGCTGTTGAATTAAACGGGCTGTCACAGAATTCCGGAAAGCCCGCACGTACCGGCGGGGCATACCAGGGCAATTTTTCCGATCCGGAAACGCCCGGCCCTAAAAATAATTCACAGGAAATAAAAACGATCGGCCGCTATGAAATAATTAAACAGACAGGCCGTGGCGCCATGGGAATCGTATACAAGGGACGCGATCCCAGGCTTAACAGGCTGACTGCAATAAAGACCATACGTTTTATTGATGATTTCGATAAAATCAGGGTAATAAACGCAAAAAAACAATTTTATCGTGAAGCCGAAGTTATTGCAAAACTATCTCATCCTAATATCGTTGCTATTTACGATGTTGGCGAAGACAAAGGACTGTCGTATCTTGCCATGGAATATCTGGAAGGGGAAAGCCTTGAGAAATATACAAACAAAAACAACCTGCTCTCAATCACAAAGTGTATCGATATAATCATACAGGCATGTAACGCGCTGGAATATGCCCATAATCATGATATTGTTCACAGGGATATCAAACCGGCCAATATTATGTTAGTGGAGGACGGACTTGTAAAGGTAACCGATTTTGGTATAGCGCGGATTACCGCAAGCTCCAATTATAATTCCGGGACTCATACCGGAATTATAAAAGGTACTCCATATTATATGTCGCCGGAGCAGACAAAGGGGATGAAACTGACCGGCCCTTCAGACATATTCTCTATAGGTGTCGTATTCTACCAGTTACTGACAGGGAGACTGCCCTTTACAGGCGATAATCCGGCGGCTATCATGTACCAGATAAATAATGTAGACCCCGAGCCACCCTCTTCATATAACTCATCAATCGACGAAGTAATATTAACTATTTTAAACAAAACTCTGGAAAAAAATCTGCAAAAAAGATATCAGACTGCCGGACAAATGCGGAACCATCTCCGCCTTGCAGCCAGGAGAATAAACAGGCCATGACCTCTCCTTTAAAAAAAATATACGATTTATAGCCTTGCGAGGTATAAGCTATCGTGACAAACAAGCCAGCATGGCAACCAGCATGTCCGGCTCCGTTACTAATACGGTATTAGAAGATATTGCCGACACTCTTTCTGCAAGTGTCCTGTTTTTAGTTACAAAAACAGTCCATGTGTCATCGCTCTGTTCAATGGAAGCCTCTATCATGGGAATATCTGATGCTGTGTCTCCGCATATCAGGTGTGGTCCTTTGGACATTGAGAGATCTAATTCGGTATTAAGATACCTGACGGCATCCCCCTTATCAAAATCCTTGGGTACTGATTCCGAATCTTCAATTGTAAGGATTATCTCAATATCAAGGCCGGTATCTTCGATTCTGAAATTGTTCCCATCCGGATCGATATCCGTAACAATGCCTTGTACAAGTTTTAAAAATTTATCAGATTCATCCTGGGGAATCGATCCGTTTATATCCTGCCGCGCAATTGTTGTTTGTCCGAATTTAAGCTGCAACCCGGAGCCTATTAAGGTAAATTTTTCCAGCTCTGAATTCGATAATAGATCTGAAAGCTTTTTGTTCAATTCGTTGATAAGTTGTTGTTTGTTTTCTTCTATGGGATAAGTTCGGCGTGATCCGTTCAGATCTATAAATTCACGCCCCTTTGAGGCGGCATAAATAATTGCATTTTCAGGATTTACACTTACATCGACTATGCCGGGATCTTTAAGTGGCGCGGAAGTTATAATAATAGGATTCTCAGTTCTTTTTTTTACAAAACGAGTAATAAAAACAGCATTATAAACAGATTGGATTGAAGATCTGTACATGCCGCAGTAATTGTTGGTGGTGCCGTCCCGGTCGGTTATGAAACAGTTAAAATCAAGACCTGCCAGTTTTTTTACCCCAGCTTCCACCTGTTCTGTAAAGCCGGAATGTATATTTTCAAGATAACCGAAAAATTTTTTTTCTCCATTTTTAAGGTAGAAAATATCCTTTTTCAGCTCTTCTATTTCATATGCAAGATCTACCTCTATTTTTTTTGAGGCATCCAGGAACAGAATTCGCCTTGTCCCTTCAAAAGGAATATTCTCAAGAGAAAAAAGTGCATTTTCAAGAGAAGTTATCTGTAACTTTTCAACATTAATCCTTTCGTTATTTATTGCATCGGGGTCTGATGATTCAAGGTTATTGTTGAATATGTTCTCAACAATAACAAATCGTATTGCACGGGTATGGGCCATAAGATCGCAAAATTCCTTTAACAGGCGTATCTCGTGCTTTTCTATTATCATATCATACAACTCCTTCATCTTTCATTGTTGATATTTCTTCTGAAGTATATCCTCCCAGTTCAAGGAGAACCTGCTCAGTATGCTCTCCCAGTTCAGGCACAGCACTTACCATACCCGCTTCACATTCACTGAAGTAGGCCGGATACCCGGGAATTTTAATTTTACCCATGTCAGGGTGATCAAAATCTACTAGATAATTATTTTCCAGTACCTGGGGATCTTCAGCAAGATCTTCCATGGTATTTACTGCGCAACAAAAAAAATCATACCGGTTGAATATATCGAGCCATTCCGCCCGCGTTCGCTCAGCAATGATTTTATCAAAAATAGCAACCAATTCTTCCGCATTCTCAAGTTTCTGCTCATCGGTGTTGAAGCGTGGGTCATTTATAAACTCAGGATGTTCCAGGGCGAGACATAAAGATTCCCAGTGTTTGTTCGGTGGATTGAGAGTCATCATAAACCATTTGCCATCTTTGCACTTGTAATGATTCCGCATGGGATGCTCCTCTGAACGCTTGTGCCGCGGAACGTTAAAACCTCCCACGAGAGAAGTGAGAATATTAAAGTAAATCAGATTCATTGAAGAACCTAAAATGGAGATCTTGATTTCCTGACTTATTCCGAAACGCTCTCGCGCCAGAAGAGCGGCCATAATCTGGTGACTTGCATTACATGCCGTAGCCTGATCAAGAATACCGAACTGACAGACTAAGGGCGGCATACCTTCTTCGCCCATGGAATACATTACTCCGGCTCTGGCCTGGCCCTGGTAATCGAATCCGCCCCGATCGCTGTCAGGACCCTTGGGACCATAAGCGGATACTGATGTATAAATAATATTTTTGTTTATCCGCCGGATTACATCATAAGTAATATTCATTTTTTCAAGAGCAGGCCTTCTGAAATTAGTCAAAAACACATCGGCATCTTTTGCTAACCTGTGAACAATAGCCTGTCCTTTTTCTGTCATAAGGTCAACGGTAACAGACTTTTTATTCCTGTTAGCGCCTTCGCAGAAAATATTTCTTCCGCCCGGCAGGCCAAAAGGTATTTTTCCAATTTTCTTCAGAGATCTTATAGGATCGCCCGAACCGGGCTGCTCTATCTTGATTATTTCAGCGCCAAGATCTCCCATAATTGCAGAAGCTCCAGGCCCGGCATGAAATGTAGCGCATTCAATTACTCTGATTCCTTCCAATGGTCTTATCATATAAAAAAACCTCCAAAGTCTATTCATTAGATGCCTGAACGAAAAAGCTAAAATTGCCATATTTCCGGTAAATTAAGGATGTTTCCCAAATCGAAATTTTTGAGCCATTAGCTTTTAAAATCAAACGGATAGTTCTTTGAGCCAATAGCTAACGGCTAAATGTTAACAGCTTTTCGGAAATCTTCTTTTCTTGAATAATGTTTAAATATCCAAAATAATATCTATTTTTAGTTTTCGTTCAAACAATAGTTAGAAGCAGCTTCAAAATTAAATATTTTAAAATCGCCTTTTTATTTCCCGTTAAATTTGAATTCCCCCTTACCCAATATATCATGCAAATGGAGTATACCTTCTATCCTGCCGGATGAATCGGTAACCGGCAAAATGGTGATCTGGAAACTCTCCATAATATTCAGGGCATCATAAACAGGAGATTCGGGGCTGACTGCGCGAGGCTTTTTGGTCATTACTTCACTGACTGTGAGATCATCTACAGGCCTTTGATCTGCCAAAAGGCGTCTTAAATCACCATCCGTTATAATGCCTGCAAGTCTGTTTTTATCATTACCAACAAGAACAGTCCCTAAACCACGACGGTTTATCTCTTCAATTGCTTCCCTCAAAGAAGCGGAATCGGATACAAGCGGTACGAAGCCGCCGATGAGCATGATATCCTTCACCATTGCCGAAAGCCTTTGGCCTAGAGCTCCTCCGGGATGGATCTTTTTAAAATCACTCTGTTTAAAATGCTTTTTATTAATCAAAACTACGGCAAGCGCATCTCCCATGGCCAGCAAGGCTGTTGTGCTGGAAGTGGGAGCAAGACCAAGCGGGCAAGCCTCTTTATCAACCCCGACATCAACAATTATGTCACTCTGCTTTGCCAAAGTGGACCTGATGTTGCCTGTCAAAGCAATAATCGGGCAGCCTATGCTTCGTATACTTGGAAGCAGAATGTTAAGTTCGTCTGTTTCTCCACTGTTGGAAAGAGCAAGAAAAATATCGTTCCTGCTTACCATTCCGAGATCTCCGTGCATGGCTTCAACCGGGTGTAAAAAAAGTGACCTTGTTCCGGTGCTGTTCAAGGTGGCCACTATTTTTCTGCCGACAATACCGGATTTGCCTATACCGCCAATTATAAGACGACCTTTTGAATTACAAATCAGTTCTACCATTTTGGCAAAACCTTCATCGATTTTGTCGATTAAGCCTAATATCCCTTCTGCCTCTAATTTAAGTACTTCCATTGCCTGTTTAATAATCATTATCCAAATTCTTATCGCCTTATCTCAATAAATTTTTTACCCTTGATATTCAGAAGGTATAATTTTTTTTCAACATCGCCGTTTTTGGTAAACCTTGTATGACCTGTTATTCCTTCAAAACCGGCCATACGGGTTAATTCGTTTTTAACCGTACTGCGAAAAGAGACATCGCTTCGACTTATGATGCTGAAAAGTATCATGGCGGTATCATATGCTACTGCCTCAATAAAACCGGGCTCTTTTTTAAATGAATCCTTAAAGCGCTTGACAAAATCCTGCACATCTTCAGATGAACTTCCTGCAAAAAAAACATCCGGCATAACCGTATCCTGCACATATTTATGTGCCATTTCAATCAATCGGTCTGAATGCCATAGGTTTGTGCCGAAAATATATACATCTTCAATATCATTATAAGCTAATTGGGGCATAATAAGACCAGCCCTTTTAGGCCCGTCCGGAATGAAAAGAGCATCAAAATCTATTATGGGCTCTGGTTTTTTATCTGTATCAAGGATATTATCGTCATCAATTAGCTTATCTTTACCTTTTTCTTTTAAAAGATCCTCGGGAATCTCATAGTAGAGCCCCACAAGTTTTTTGATCGGAGCGCTGAAGTCAGTCTTATCCGGGCTGTAAGATTCAAGGCCGGTAACAACCCCTCCGGAAGCAATTACTTCATCCCAAAAAAGGTTCATAAAGGTTTTTCCATATTTTTCATCAGGATAAAGAATCGCAAAACGATCTACTCCAAGTTTTTCAACAGCAAACGATACAATCGCTTTAACCTGCATTTGCGGTGTAAAAAAATTTCTAAAAACAAAGTCTCCGGTTTCGGTTATATTATCCTTTTGCGTTATAATTATAATAGGAATGCCTTTATTCTGAGCTTCTATGGCTGCCGCTTCCACAGAAAAAATCGGGCCGATTATAGCAGCAACACCTTCCTGATACAACTCCTCTATCGCAGATATGGCTTTATCAGGGGTTGAACCGGTATCTTTAATAATTATTTTGATTAATTTTTTTGTATCCTGATTCGTATTTTGGGCTATGAACTTGTTCAAAGCCAGCTCGATACCATGCAATGCCCTGTTCCCATATACTTTATAATCACCGCTCAAAGGTAAAAGGCAGCCAATGGTATGGTGCTCATAAACAGAAAGGCTTTCCAGTTTTTTTAACTGTTCTGACGCCATGCCGGCCTTTTCATGATCAGGGAATTTATCAATAAATTCGGATAAAATTCTTTTAGCATCATCATAGTATTCTTCTTCTGTTTTGGCCATGCCCATAAGATATAAGACAAGGCCTTCTAAATGTTTGTCGTCAATAAGTTCAAGAACCATCTCGATATCTGTGTATCTCAGTGGTTTGACGCCTTCTTTCAGCTTAACAAGGATACTCTCTTTTGTTAAAGCATCAGCCTTTCCATATGCTAAAGTATAATAGTAAACAGCGACCACAGGGTTCTCTTGAGCAATATAAGTATCTCCAAGAGTTATATATATATTTAGAATATGCTCTTTTGAAACGGTTTTTTTCAAGATTTGGTCTGCAAAATCTATAACTTCCTGATATTTGCCTTCCCTGTAGTAGGCCCGCAGAGATGCAACCATGGCGTCGTCGACAAATATACTTTCTGGGTATTCTTTAATCAGGCGTGCGTAACTGTTGATAGATTCGGGATAATGCTCCAGGATAGCCTCGATCGTTCCAATTTTCATTAAAGCGGCCGGAGCCATTTCTTTGTCAGGAAAGCGTTCAAGGTATTCCTGATATTTATCAATTGCTTGACCATAGTATTTTTTTTCAAACAGCTTTTCGGCTTTCATAAACAATGATTCATCCGGTTCAAGCCTTACACTTGGAATAATACGTTTGGAAACACATGAATAAAATGACAAAATTATGACCAGGATAATAATATGGATAGATTTTATATGGATAGATTTCATATGGGTAATTACTGTATTGTATATAAGTCTGAGATAAAAAGATATATGATGATTTAAAAAAATATACAACTTCAATTTAGGCTAAAACTATTTATCAAATAAAAAAAGGGTATTAAGTCAACACTTAATACCCTTTTTTATTTATACGAGTGCCGAGGGACAGAATCGAACTGCCGACACGCGGATTTTCAGTCCGCTGCTCTACCGACTGAGCTACCTCGGCGTAACAAAAATTTTTTATATTGAACAATCAAAATTTAGTCAAGTTTTTTTTGGTTAATATTCAATCTATCCTTGTAACCTTATCACTAAAAGCTTACTGTGATGCCTGAAGCACGGCTTTTGCTGTTTCGGTTATCCCCTCCGGGAATCCGAAAAAGTTGAACACCAGCATAAAGCCTAATACCCAGGTGATAGCCAATGATATGAGCCATAATACAAATCCATATTTTACAAAGTCCATCGGCTCTATCATTTTTTCCCCGGTATCAGGATAAACACCAAGCCCGTATACGATTGCGTTGTTCGGAGTGCCGACAATCAGGAAATGGGCAAAAGAGGTGGCGAAGGCGGTGGAAAGTCCTATGGCCCAAGGTTCTCCCTGTACGCCGCTCATAATCCCCATGGGAATCGCAATGGGGCCTAGTAATGCAGTTGTCCCGGCATCAGACATAAAGTTGGTTACAAGGCCAGAGAAGAAACTCATACCTGTCCATAATCCGATACCTCCTGTAATACCCGCCCTGGCCATAGTATCGAGAAATATTTGAGCGAGCCAAAGAGCTGCTCCGGACTCTTTCAAAAGAGCTCCGAGAGTCAAGGCGCCGCAATACATAAACCAGGCATCCCATGATATCCCGTCGAGTATTTTTTTCCATTCGCAAACCTTGAAAAGGACCGGAATTAAAAGAGCCAGTAAGGCCGGCCCTCCAAGTCCCAGACCGTGTCCTCCGAATATCCAGAGCAACAGAATCAGCAGCATCATTCCCAATGATACTTTTTCCTTATAACTCATAGCTCCCATTCTTTCGGTCTCTTCCTTAATTGCCGTAAGTCCTGGAGTTAAATCTTTGGTCTCTACCTTTCTGAAAATAAACATCATATATAAAGCCACAGCTAATCCTAGAAAAGGGGAGAGGGGCAGTCCATACATCATCCACCTGCCGAAACTCATGGGGACATTATAATCCGCCCAGAAACCCATCATAATGACATTCCTGCCTCCTGCCGCAGGAGACCCGACACCACCGACATTCAGTGCAAAACATAATGATAAAAGCAAAAGCTTGGCAAGGGCGGGATCGTGTTCAATTATATCGTTTTTACTCTTGGCGGCGACTGCTCCCATATAGACCGCGGCCATAACCGGCGCCATAAATGCAGCCATGGCATGGGCCGAGATAAAAGCCCCGATTACGGACATGGAAACGCATAAAACGATAATCGGAAGCGCAAAGCCTTTTGTCCAGCCTAATATCCACGTTGCAAGTCTTTTATGCAGGCCCACATCAATGACGGTGACGCCCATTGCCAAAACACCCAGCAAAAACAGGGGAGCATCGCCGGCAAATGTTTTGCCTATATCCTTGGTGGGCATCAAATGGAAAAAGTATGCAAGAACAGGCATTAAAATACCAACCAGGCCAATAGGCATGGCTTCAGTTGCAAAGTAAATTATTGCCATGGGAATCATGGCGAGTACAAGTTTGGTCTTCCACGCTGCATGCCACATATCATCTGCTATGCCCAAGTCTATCATTTTTTGGCCAAAGCCCTCCTCCTTCATAAGCTTTAATATACTTTCCGGAACAGGAATAATAAAACCTACAATAATGAAGAGTGCCGCTCCTATGGCGATCCAAAAGAGTTTGTTTGCTAAAATCCCGCTTTTTTCCCCGCTTTTTTCTAGGTCATGACCTGAATCATGGCTCATCAAAAATCCTCCTGTTTGTGATAGATTTCCACATAAATAATTTCACTGCGTTATCCGGCAAAGCCTTCGGTCAACGCACTACCAATAGACCTCCCCCAGATTTTCCCCCTATATCCTTGTGAAATTAATTACCTGAAAATCTATAGATAAAAATTTTACTTCATACAAAAAATCATTTTAAAAAATCATTTTAAAATAAATTTTACTAAAAAAATATTATTAAACTAATATTTATCTCAAAAAGCAGCTTGCATGTCAATTGCTTAAATAGGGCAATTGCATCAAAAAGAGAGATTTGAAAGTTATTCAAAAAACAACATATAAGCAAAAAAGAGGGGGGTAGAGGGGGGTAGAGGGGGGTAGAGGGGGGTAGAGGGGGGTAGAGGGGGGGATAAAACAATTACGCAAAACCTGGTAAAAGTAAACAATCATCAGGCTTTTCATAGCGTAATTTTAGTCCGCTACATATTTAAATGAAAGGCTGACTTTGGCCCGGTAGGCCACAACCTTTCCATTTTCAATCTTCATATCCAGTTCTTTAACTTCGGCAACTCTCAAATCCTTAAGTGATTTAGCTGCTGTTTCCACTGCAGCCTTTGCGGCATCTCCAAAGGAAACATCGCTGGTTCCCACAACCTCAATTATTTTATAAACGCTGTTACTCATAATCGACCTCCTTTTTTTATTAATTATTTCAATTGATATAATTAATTATTTCCAGTAGGTTTGCTCCCCCCCAAGGATATTAAAAAAGAATATTAAAAATCGCAAACCTTCAACAAATAAGCCCGAATATTTTATATACCAAATGGCATTGTGTAACAAGTGAGTATAATTAGGATTAAAAAGTTGTAAATTATATTCATATAATTGAGGTGTGTTGTCAATAGAGAAAAAAATTCATTTTATGGGTTATTTTGCCCATGATACGGGTATATATCTCGAACCGGCCCAAAGGGCTGCATCTATTTCCTGCATCTTACGATTTTTTTGATAAAATTTTATTGTATGCTTTCTAATTTTATTATAACCTCTTCATATCAAAAGGTATGCTCCTGGGAATAAGGGCTTCTTACAAATTTTTAAATCTTGAGAGGAGGTTATTATGAAAAACATTACTGTAAAGGATCTGATGGTGCCGCTTACCGGGTTTGTCAGCGTTTCAGAGGATGATTCTTTGTTTGATGCTGTTCAAGCTTTGGAGGAGGCTTTTGACACCCATGACGGAATAAAAACTCATCGCAGGGCTGTTCTTGTTTCCGGTAAAGATGGAAAAGTAGTAGGCAAGGTCAGTCAGTTGGACATCATCAGAGCATTGGAACCTAAATATAATCAGATGGATGATTCTCGCGCAATGAGCCGTTTCGGCTTTAACCCAAAATTTATAAGTAACATGTTAAAAGAGTTTAATCTCTGGAACAAACCTTTGAATGAGATCTGCCGAAAAGCGACCAATATTAAAGTTAAACAGTTTATGTATACGCTTACCGAGGGAGAATATGTTGACCAGGACGCCCCGATAAATGAGGCTGTCCATCAGTTGATTATAGGCTCGCGTCAGTCTCTCCTTGTTACAAAAGAGAAAGCGATTATAGGTATTCTTCGATCGACAGATGTATTTAAAGAAGTTTGCAAGAGAATCAAGGCCTGTAAATTATAGATTTCCGTATAAATAATTTCACTGCGTTATCGATCAAAAACTTAAGTCGACGAACTACCAGTGCGCCTCCCCCAGTTTTTTACCTATATCCTGGTGAAATTAATTCTCTGAAAATCTATATAAAATGCCGTACATTAAAAACAGGACTTGCTATAGGTGCTTTATTCTGTGGTATTAATCAGGGTTGTACCGCGTGACAGGGCATTATCGACAGAAGGGTTATAGGACGGATCAGGAACATTTAAAATTCCGAAAGCACATCCTGTGCCTTAAACTTGCCTGCCTTAAACTTGTTGGATAGCTCTTGCCTGACATGCTCTGCCACAAAAGAGTGTTCTCCGTTCACAAGTTCTCTAAAAAAGGCAGAACCGTATTAACAAAGTGGTTGGATTCGTATATTCATCCCAGTTGTTGAAATATCCCACTCTATTAATTGATTTAGCTGGATTTACATCCTCCCTGGGAATTCTGGTTTTTTAAAACTTTTTCTATATCCACAATCCCTATCCAGGCAGCGTATCTCAATAACCCGGCATTACTACCAATATTAAGTTTTTTCATAATATTCATTCTGTAATTTTCGACAGTCTCGGGAATTACAGCATGTTTTACCGCGATTTCTTTAATGGATTTTTTTTCTGCCAGATGACGCAGAATATGTTGTTCAATTCGGGAAAGCTTGTCATAGTTTCTCCTTTCCAATCCGTAATTTTCTTGGTCTGATATCAAGACACTTTTTACCAGTTGATGAGAAAGAGATCCGTCAAGAAAATACTCCCCCATTGAAACAGCTTTTAAGCATTTGGCAAGTTGGCCGGAAAGTGAGTCTTTTAGCAGATATCCTGTTGCTCCAGCTTTAAATGCTGTGGTTATATAATTGTACCTGCTGTAATTACACAGCATTACACTGCGAATATCCTTAAAGCCGGTATATAGTTGCTCTATAAGGTATATGCCGCTCTGATCAGGCAAATCCCAGTCCGTGAGCACTATATCAGGGCTTAGCTCTTCCGCTTTCATGTTTCCTTCAGAACTGTTTGTCGCCTCTCCAACCAGATCAAATTCCGGGTTACCCGACAAAAACGATTTTAAATTATTTCTAAAGGCAGACTGATTATCAATAATAAGAACTGTTTTCCTTACATCCATTACTCATCCCTTCCAGATTGACCTGAAAGAAAAACAATTTTCTGGAATTTAAAGAAGTTATTGAGGTTTCTCACGAGATAAATTTGGCAAAAAGTATTTATGCCCGGAGCCTGATTCCAAAGATGCTTTGATTAATTGAACTGTACAATAATCGAGTTCAAATTCATTCCAGCCCAGCACATTGAGTCGTATATTTAATGTTTTAAGATTGATATAGGGATCTTCCCTAATGGCAGTTTCAAGATTCCTGATATACGTCGGAATGGCTTTGAATTTCAGCCCTTTTTTTGCCAATTTCTCTAGCATGACTGCTTCAGGCTCTTCCATAATTTATTCCTTAAGATCTGCAATAAAACAAGTGTTACCTTAATGTTATTACAGATCTTACCCCCTTTATAAAAGTAGGGATGATTTTGAGCTTAATTTATTACAATCAACAAGACCAAACTTAACAAGACAAGGCTTGAATATGTTTGTTGTTTCTCGGTACCAGTCCTGAAGCCTCATCCCCGGTAAGCAAAAGCAAAGGAGAATCCCCTCTCAAGAAGTCAAGATTGCTAAGGAATACATCCCGGCCTAATGGAAGTATCCGCTTCAGGCAGCTTGTGTGTACAAAAATTTTTGATACAGCCTCGGTGCTTTCCTTTAAAAAATTTATAAGTTCAAAGGCAGATGTGCCGTCAAAATCACCAAAAAGTTTTATATGAATATTTTCACTATTTCTGTAAATGGAAAATTTAAAATTTGATGCCATTTTGTATTTCCCTCCTATTATTTTGATGATGCATTTAACTAGTGCATGAACAAAAACTAAAAACAGATACTATTTCGGATAATTAAACATTATTCAAGAAACGAAGATTTTTGAAAAGCTGTTAGCATTTAGCCGTTAGCTATTGGCTCAAGGAACTATCTGTTTGATTTTAAAAGCTAATGGCTCAAAAACTTCGATTTGGAAAATATCCTTAACCTACCGGAAATATGGCAATTTCAGCTTTTCGTTCAGGCAATTCTAATTATCCGCAAATTTACTTCAAAATTACTTTCTCTTATTTTGCAAGGAGTGTAAATAGATAGGATGGTTCATTTTAGTAGGGAAATCTCCCTATAAGCGGGAGGGTGTCATTAGGGGATCTGTGAATGTATTTTATCCTTTCCAGATTTCCACATCGATCAGCCCCAGCCTTGCCGCATAACGTACAAGTTCCAGAGTGCTGTGGATATCCAGTTTATTCATAATATTGGTCCTGTGATTTTCTACTGTTTTCGGACTTATGAAAAGTTTTTCGGCGATTACCTTACTCGATAGCCCTTCTGCCACACACCGCATTACCTCCTGTTCACGAGGGGTCAGGCTGCCATAACCGGCATCTGTAATTTTAGTTTCTTTATCTTCTGATGCAATAAGGTTTCTGATCACCTGGGAAGAAATCGAGGTATCCAGAAAATACTCATTCTTTGAGATGGTATCAAGGCCTTCAACCAGTTTTTCCGCAGCCGACTCTTTTACAAGATATCCTTTTGCGCCGGCCTTGAATGCTTCTGTGATATAATCGATTTTAGAATGCATGCTGAGTATCATTATGCATGTTCCGGGAAGTTTTGCCATTATTTCACGGGTAATTTCAATCCCGGATTTATCCGGGAGGGAGAGATCCATAATAACAAGTTCGGGTTTCATTTTTTTGGCATACCTTATTCCTTCTAAACCATTTTGAGCCTCAGCTATAATTTCAAATTTGGAATGCCGGGATAAAATTGATTTAAGGCCCTCTCTGAATAGGGGATGATCATCTACAATCATTACGGTTTTTTTTTCAGCCATTTTCATGTTCCTCTAAAGGAATTTCTATAACGATTTGCGTCCCTTGAAAAGGTTTGGATTCTACCTCCATCCTGCCATTAAGAAAACCGACGCGCTCCTCCATACTCCAGATGCCTATCCTTTTTTCACTTCTGGCTTCAACCAGCCTTTCCCGCACATTAAAACCCTTTCCATTGTCTTTGATACGTAGAATTATATTTGGATACGAAGCAACCAGACGAACTTTGACATAATTGGCGTCGGCATGTTTTTTTATATTATTTAAAACTTCCTTTGCAAAACGATAAAGTGAAATCTTAATACCGAAATCAAGAGCTAATCCTTCCATGCCCGCGGAAAAAAAATCGACCTTGATCCTGTTTTTTTTATAAAATTCGTCGCAGTATTGGCGAATCGTCTGTGCCAGCCCCAACTGATCAAGGCCGGGCGGTCGCAGTCCATAAGCTATCTCCCTGATTTGTGTTATGGCTTTATTAACCATGCCTGATAAATCCGACGCCTTTTGCAGCAGCAGATCAGGCGCATCAGGCCAGTCATAAAAAAGCGTTTCAAGACCGATCTTCAATGTAGACAGGTCCTGGGCCAGATTGTCATGGAGATCACTGGAGATAAGCTGTCGCTCCTCTTCCTGGGCGCTGACCAGCTTCTGGGAGAGTTTACGCATAGATGCCTCGGCGCACTTACGTTTTGTAATGTCCTGAATTTGTACCATATATCCTTTAAATGAATCTTTCCCTTTATCTCCCAGCAGGGTAAGAAGAATGTCAATATAGATACGCCCTGATTTTTTTCTTTTAAAATGTTTGCGCTTTCTTAATTTCTCAAAGTCGTATAGCATTTCACGCCTTAATACCCCGTTTTTATGTAGCTCAGCCATGGCTTCATCAGAAAGATTCGGGCTGTCAAACAGGTCCATATCTTTTACCAGGGAAAGATCAGAAATACCGAATATATCTAAATATGACCGGTTTGCAACGACCAGCCTGCCCTGGGCGTCGAAAAGCATAATGCCTATCGGTGATTCCTCAAAAATTGTTTTAAATTTTTCTTCACTTTCATGCAAAGCTATTTCTGCAAACTTGCGCGCACTGATATCATGACTTACACCACGATAACCAAGCCCTTTGCCGGCATCGTCAAAAAAAGGGATACCGCGTATCTCAACAATGACTTCATGCCCGTCCTTGTGAACGAGACGATTTTCAAGACCCGAAATTATCGTTTTTTCAGCCATCATTTTAAGGCTTGACTCTTTTAAGATTTCCCGCTCATTATCAGAAAAAAAGTCGTAAAAATTCCTTCCGATCACCTCATTTATGCGATATCCTATAATTTTTTCAACCCCCTGGCTTGAATATATGTATCTGCCCAGCTTGTCCATTTCCCATATCCAGCCGGATGTGCTGGCAGCCAGATCAATGAATCGTCTTTCGGATTTCTGCAGCTTTTTTGTAAAATTCTGTTCTATGGCAACCCTTTCAACTATACTGGGAAGAAGGTTAAAAAAATTGTCGGATTTGACAAGATAATCTTTTACACCCAGTTTCATTGCCCGTACAGCAACGGTTTCATCCCCTTGCCCGGTCATCATGATAACCGGGATATCACTCCCATCATTATTTAAAATCTCGAGTAATTCAATCCCATCCATATCGGGCATTATGAAATCGGTTATTATGATATCCGGTTTTATTTCATCGAAACTTTCAAGAAATGCTCCGGCCTCTTCAAAATGATACACGGAGATATCTTGAAAATAAGTCCCCAGGGTACGTTTCATGAGGTCAAAATGAGACCTTTCGTCTTCAATTATTACGACATTCAAGCCTTTCATAATATTCCCCTTGCGGGCTCCTGTTTTCTAACGCAGCGAAATTATTTAGCGCCTGAACGAAAACTAAAAACAGATACTATTTCGGATATTTAAACATTATTCAAAAAACGAAAATTTTCGAAAAGCTGTTAGCATTTAGCCGTTAGCTATTGGCTCAAGGAACTATCTGTTTAATTTTAAAAGCTAACAGCTAATGGCTCAAAAACTTCGATTTGGGAAACATCCTTAACCTACCGGAAATATGGCAATTTCAGCTTTTCATTCAGGCGCTATTTACATGGAAATCTATAGTGTGAAAAAAAATGTTGTTCCCTTACCTGTTTCTGATGATACCCATATTCGACCACCGTGAAGTTCGACTATCCGTTTTACAATCGCCAGGCCGATGCCTGAACCTCCCGCGAGTTTTTTCGTAGAAGGAAGACGTTTGAAGACCTGAAAAATTATTGCAAAAAACTTCTTTTCTATTCCAACACCATTATCCCTTACAAAAAAAACATTCTCCCCCCTTTGCTGCTCCGCCCCTATTTCGATGCATGGCGCCGGGTTTTCTTTTCCTATATACTTAACCGCATTGCTTAACAGATTCTCCAGCATCTGGACCAGCCTCTTTTTGTCACCAAAAACATCCGGCAGGCGCTCCTGTATCTTTATCTCTATATCTCTATCCGCAATCCTCGGCATAATCTCCTGCAGGGCTTCATTTACAACCGATTCAAATTTAAAATTTTCCTTTCGCCCAATCAGTCGCCCGACGCGCGAAAGTTTTAAGAGATCATTAATCAATAGAATCATTTTTTCAGCGGCATTATCAATGTATCCAATATATTGCCCGCTTTTTTCAGAAAGCAGATCGCCGAAATCTTCCCTAAGCGCATCTGTAAAACCTTTTATTGTGAAAATCGAAGTTTTCAGATCATGGAAGACCATAAAGGCAAAAGCTTCAAGTTCTTTGTTTTTACCCTCAAGTTCATCAACTAAAGATTCCAGTTTTTCTTCATTTAGCTTCAGAGTCTCTTCAACTTTTTTTCTTTTACCGGCTTTCTGAATGAGATTATTAGTTGCCGCCTGATACATTTCGATCCGCTGCATCAATAAATACAACATAAATGATATTGCTGCAGATACCGTCAAAACAAGAATTAAAAACAGAAAATTTGTTGGAACAGGTGTTGAACAAACATATGTTTTAGGTTCAACAAACAATTGCCATGTTTTACCCGGAAAATTAACATCTCGAATAAAATGCACAGCATTTTCATGATGATCCGCACCATCTTTTTGCATGTTTGTGTAAATAAGCTGTTTCCCCTCATAAAGAGCGATATAAAAATCATTAAAAAGAGCGTTAGCTTTACAATTCTCCATTAGAAGGGAAACATCAAAGACAAAATTAAGATATCCTATTCCTGCTCCATTATGGATCAATGGCCGGGAAGCCTCGAAAGCAAAATTTTTTTTATCAAATGCTTTGCAGGGAGTAACCAGTAATTCCGATTTTTTACCCATTTTGTCAAAAAAATTTTGCTCATAATCTTGAAACAGTAATATTAGTTGATTGCCGGCGTTGCCTGAAGTATCATTTTTTGGATAAATCCACTGCATAACACCCTTATGATCAAACATGCTGATTATGGAAAAGCCTGTGGAATGCTTATAAAACGCTCCGGCAAATTGTATAAAACGCTCCCGGCTGAAATCTACAGGACTCCTTTCTACCCACCTGTTCCCAAAAAATTCCATTGCTGCCATATTTGTTTGCATCATATCTTCAATGCGTATACGGATCTGTTCAGCGAAAGATTTCGTGTATCCCAGGATCAGTTCATGTTTGTAATTGTTATGAATATTCCAGCAGATATAAGATCCGGATACAAATAAACAAAATACAATTACAGGGAGTATTTTTTTTAAACCACTTATTGATATCTTAAACATAGTAAAGATGCTCTCAATTTTTGGGACGCCCCCCCCTTTTTTTTGCTAACAGCTTGAAAAAAAAATCGAATTATTATAATGATGGGTATCATATTTTATGGAATTGTCAACAATAGGCGGGCGATCGTTTTCACATTATTGAATTTTGAAAAAGAGGACAAATGCCGCAACATATTATAGTAGTAAAAAAGGATAAAATAGGCAAAATTATATTCAACGATCCGGAACATTTCAACCCTTTGACACCGGATGTTTTAAAAGAGGTCATCGCAGCGATGAAGGATCTGGAGGATGATCCCGAGATCCGCGTCATTATGTTTGCAGGAAAAGGAAAAGGTTTTTCTGCAGGGGGGAGTTATGCCTTCCTGGATTCATTAACCAGGATAACCCCGGGAGAAATCAAAACCCGCCTTTACAAGTATTTTGCAGGCGCGGTAAAAGCCATCAAGCTTAGTCCCAAACCTACAATTGCTGTTGTTGGAGGACCGGCAGTGGGCGCAGGCTGCGAAGTGGCCGTGGCATGCGATTTCAGAATTGTTTCGGAAAAAGCCGTGTTTAAAGAAGTCTGGGTTAAACTAGGCCTGCTTTCACCCCTGGGTGGCATGTTTCTGCTTCCCAGGTTGATCGGTCTCTCCAAGGCTACCGAAATGTTCATGCTGGGAACACCTGTGGACGGCAAGGAGGCCGAACGTATCGGTCTGGCCAACAAATGTGTTCCGGCCGCAAAACTGGAGGAAGAGGCCGACGCACTGGCTCAAGAGCTTGCCGAAAGCGCACCCCTGGCCTTATCGGCAATTAAGGACGGTCTGCGAAGAGGGATGGAATCAAGCCTATATACAGAATGGGAAGCCAATACTTTTGCACAGGCGGCCATGTTCAGTTCCGCAGACTTTAAAGAGGCTTTATCCGCCTTAAAGGAATCACGAAAGCCTGAATTTAAGGGGAAGTAATGCCCAGCAATGAATCGAGCCGTCCCTCTTTGTCAAGCGCATAGAGGTCATCGCAGCCTCCCACATGATAATCATCGATAAATATCTGTGGAACTGTTTTTTGGCCGCCGCTTTTTTTGACTGCATCGGCGACAAGTTCGGGATGTTTATCTATACGCACTTCCTGATAATCAACGTTTTTTGATTCTAGAAGCTGCTTGGCTTTTATGCAGTAAGGGCAGATTAATGTTGAATAGATGATTACCTTTTTCATATAGATTCCTCCGATTGATTATCAGCTTGAATACTAATCTTTTTTAATTCCGCAAGCATGGGCATAACCTTGAGTCTATGTTCAGGCGGCACCATAAGAACGTTAATAGGATTATTTTTAATAAGCCCGTTGCCTGGTGCGCCGGATATCTTTTTATTCCGCCAATTTTTTTCCTGTGCTTCAAAAGAGAGCATGACATCCATAATATTTCCTGAATAGCCATCGCAATCGATATGTTCAATAAATTGTAAAAAAAGAGTATTCACTGAAATAACAAATGGATCCATTTCCGCATAACCCTTGAGAGTACAATTATGTTTGGAAACAAAAGATCTGCACCCGAAAGGTCTTTTATCATATATAGGGCAGGCTTTATCCGTCAGCAAGGAACAATTGCCCCAGGCAGAGTCTACATCTTCATCCGGTATATCCTTATCCTGCGCACACAAAACAGCAAGCCTGTTGGTGGTTGTCAGTGGTATAAAACGCTTTGATCCATATTCTGCAGCAAATTTGAGCTTTAGTATTTTTTTTTTGGCCGCAGGTAAATTAAAAAGGATATTATAGCTTTCCAGGCTTGTTATGGTTACATTGCATGTACAGCAGACTGAGCAGAATTTTTCACACGCAACATCGATGCTTTCTATAAAATCATCATAGAGTTTATAAATTTTATTTAATAATACTAATCTGTTATCTTTATCCATAAGATATTTGCCCATATATAGATTGTCGTGTACTGACCCGATTTTAAAATTTTGCACAAGGCCATAGGGAGGTAGGGGTTCAAAATCTTGAACCCCTACCTTCGACGACCGATAAAGCAGTGAAATTATTTGTGTGAAAATATAGATTCCAGGATTATCAGTTAACGTGTATAAATTTCTTTACAGCATCACGGAAGTAGTCACCCATTAATAACTCGGCAAAAGATTCAGTCTCATATTTAACTACTGTTTTACGATCATCAAATTCCAGCTTTTCAGCCAGTTTCAAAAAAACCTCAACAGATACCTGCGCATTTTTATTGATCCTGTCTGCCATATCAATGGCTGACCGCATCAAAGCATCAGGCTCAACCGACTTATCTATAAGGCCGATACGTATGGCCTCGGATACATCTATGGTTTCACCCGTAAGCAGCAGTTTAAGAGAAGCAGACTTGCCTATTAGTTTAAAGAGGCGTTTTCCTCCGCCCCAGCCTGTAATTAAACCATTAGGCGCCTGACGCAAACCAAAAGTAGCATGAGAAGCGGCTATACGGAAATGACAGGCGGTTAAGATTTCACAACCTCCACCAAGAGCCTGACCGTTCACAGCTCCAATTACAACCCTTTTACCGTAAATCAACCTTTCCAGGATCGCCTGCATCCTTTTGGACATAGCGAAGCATGCATCATAGGTTTTCAGAGATTCAAAATAACGTAAATCCCCGCCCGCACTGAATGTCCTTGAGCCTGCGCCGGTAATAATTATTGCGCGAATTTTATGATCCGCTTCAATTGTATCAAGATGTTTTTCCCATTCTTCCATCACCTGTTCATTTACGGAATTATGAACCCCAGGTCGGTTAAACCGCAGAACAGCTATGTTTTCGTTATATTCTAATTCTATTAATTTTTTATCAGTCATTAATCTGTTCCTTATAAAAATCGAGTTTTGCTATATTTTTATGAAATTAATTCATCTGGAAATTTATAGATTATAGCAAGAAAGAAAAAAAATAAAGCTATAAAATAATTGACGAGCCCAATCTCTTACCCGGATGTTTTCCGCCATTTTGTATTAAGGCTTTGACCGGTGGGATACCATAAGGAGTTCCCTCCTCAATAGCTTTCAGCACCGTGCCGCCTCCTGTGAAAAAATAGTACTGGGCATTATCCATGGCGGCCAAATAGAGGCCTGGGCTGAGGTTCTTAAACTCTTGAAGGGTATCACCGCCGCCATAGAGTTTCTTGGCATGGAGATTCAGGTCAATGGTGCGGTCCAGTTTCTCGGAACCCTCGAAAAAATGAGGAGTAAACCCCATTACGGCATTAACGAAAATGGTCCTGGCCGAACTGATGACATCCGACACGCCCGGGACATCAAATGATTCAGGGGCGATGTCGAGAAAATAACCGTACTCATCTCCAGACTTAAAGTCTTTGATGCAACGGGTCCGAAAGGCTCCCTCCACTCGTCCCTCAAGAGTATCCGATTCTATCAAATATGGGAGTTCCACCACCTTCCCTGCTTTTTCATCCTGGAGTACCAGCTCTTTGGCGGCCTTAATATCCGACTCACTCACTCCGGCAATCTTGACATCATATTTGGCGCATAAAAAAGTATTATATATAACTCCACCCAACAACAGGTTGTCAACCTGCTTATAAATCTGTTTGAGAGGATCGATTTTTGTGTCATACTTGGCTCCTGCCACAACGGCCAAAAAGGGGCGCTCCGGTTTCAGGACATATCTCAGGTTGATTAGTTCTCTTTGCATTAGAAAACCGGCAAAGCTGGGAAGATACCTGGTCATATCGCAAGTGGTGGCGTGTGGCTGCCAGGAACCAAAAGCGTCATTAACAAAAACATTGGCCAAACCGGCCAGTTGGACGGTAAATCGTTCCCGCCTTTCATTTTGGGCCTCTTCCCCATCAAACCAGCGCGTATTGGGGAGATAAATTCCCCCGATCCTGTGAGCCAGCAGATCACGAATATGCCAGTTTATGGAAGTGTCGATCTCCCTGATACCTGCTTCATGATCCACAGGGAATTGAGGGATGGAGAACTTCGTATAAAGTTTATGTTCAAGATATTCCACAATGGGCTGAACAGAAGTATCGTCCCCCACTTGTATTTTTCCGGTCTTTTTGTTCTTCGGCCGGCCCACATGGCTCATGATTATAAGCCTCCCGCCTCGCTCCACTATATTGTATAAGGTGCCGAGTGTGGCATCAATACGGTAGGGATCATGGATTACCCCATTCTTGACAACATTATGATCAACACGTACCAGGACAACCTTGCCATCAAGGTCTGCATCCTGGACAAGCGGCAAGCGGGGATCTAATTCTTGATTCTTCATGTTCTTCTCTCCTGTGGTTATGCCAATTTTTCATAAACTTTCTCGATAAAGTACCATAGGGGCTTCGAATTTTAATTGAACGACAACTGTATTGATGCTATTGACGAAATTGTCAACATGATTGCCGGCAATGCAAAAATTTTCCCCAAGACTATGGAAATCTATACTTATTTTCGATATTCCACCGACATATATTTGCCACTTTTTAAGGCAGTTATAAGATCTCTCTCACCCTTGATCTTTTCCAAGAACCTAGTTGCATAGAGGCCTGTTTCTGAAACCTCATGGGCATCGCTGCCTCCTGTTGCCGGTAGACCCAGGCCGTGAGCAACTTCTGCGGCAAACAGGTTCTCTTTTTCGGTCACTTTACCGTTCATTACCTCAAGCGCATCAACATATTTAAAAAGAGGCCTTTGCATAGCCTTTTCTGCTGACAAGCCGAGCTCGCCGATACCAAAAGTCAAAAATCCCCTGAAAGGATGGGCCGCAATTAAAAAACCTCCGGCTCGGTCCACCTCGTCCCTGAGATCTTTAAGTCTGATAATACCTTTGATATCCCGGCTTAGCCCAAATACCAGCATATCCCCCTGATCCGTTGTTATCTCATTACCGGCAAGGACCAGAAAATCATGCCTTTGACGTAACTCTTCAACTTCAGCAGGCTCCCAGACAAAATTATGATCAGTCAGACAGATACCATCCAGGCCTATCCTTTTAGCCTCTTCAATCAGCAGATTTACATCAGCAGAACTGCATGGCGATGCTGGACTGGTATGCACATGCAAATCTATAATAAAGCCTTTTGATGATATGTCCGGACCTGCAGCTATGACTGACTTGACTGACTTGACTGACTCATCAACAGCCTTTTCCTGTTTCCGCCCGGCGTTATCATCCATATCGGCAATTAACGCGGCCTCTTTAGCAGAAAAACAGCATTCAATCAGGAGGTTTGCAAAATGTCGGCAAGCTTTACGTCCTATGACCTTATGTATTTTACCTGTGAACCCCTTTTCCACACGGAAGCCAACAGCTTCATTAAGTAGATTTTCAGCCCGGTGACACTCGGGGGTAGTCCATCTGTTCCATTTGCCATTTATGGTAATAATTTGAAGATCGGATATTCTTACTGTAATATTCAACTCAAGGCTGTATATATCGTCATCGAGAATGCCGTGAACACTGAGCGTATCATGATCTTCCCTGACCACGCTGATTAGCTTGTTACGAGAGTATTTCAACATAATTTACCGGCTCCTGAAAAATGATCAGGTCTTATCCACAAAAGAACTGCCCGGCGCGAAGGCAGCGCAGCGGTTATACATTCTGATATTCTCTTTTACCATATTAGCATAATATTCGTGCTTTTCCTTTTCATCTTTCGGAGAAAACAATAATTTCTTTTTGGTAAATGCCAGTATAATACCATGACAGCACTCCTCCACCATGAATATCAATTCCCGGCAATCTGTTTTAGCGCCCATAAGTCCCTTTAGTATCTTTAACATGCCGGAACCGATTCTGACGCCGATAACTCTTTTTAAGGATTCATTTATATCAATCAGGCATTCATTTCGCAAACTGCGTGTAAACTCTCCTGTGGCGCCGGTAATTTCAAGATCAGGCAGGCAGACCATGATTTCAACATATGCTTCAGTAAATGTATCCTGAAACCGGCAATAGGATTTCATTGTATAATCATCCATCTGTTCGACACAGGTTGATCTGTTTCTTTTATAGCTTAATATATTATTCATTATTGAAGCTTTCCCAAAGGGCAAATCTAGCTGCTTTTTTGCGCGTAAGTCAATACCATCCCGCCGTCAAAAAGCAGGTCTCCGCCAACAAGGTACCTCGCAAAGCGCGAAAAACCCATGAGAAATAAATTGCCGACATCTATGGGAGCCATCATTTCTTTGACACGGGAATTCCCCATCATTACATCCTGCACCACTTCATCCTGGGTAATGCCGCGCTGCTCGGCCTGGGCCGGAATCTGTTTCAGGGCCAGGGCTGTCTTTATAAAACCGGTGCTTATAGAAAAGGAACGAATCTTTCCATCCCCTTCTGCGGCAATGGACTGGGTCAAAGCGCGCAACCCGAATTTGGTTATATTATATACGGATTTGTTAAGTGTACATATATGAGCATGCACAGAGGCCATATTTCCTATGGCTCCTGTTCCATCACTACTCTTTTTCATATGGGGAATAGTCAGCCTGGATAGAAAAAATGGGGCCCGCAGCATCAGTCTCATCATGTAATCGTATTTTTCCATAGGAAAATTGTCAATTGAGTCTATATGCTGTATCCCTGCTATGTTGGCTACATATTTGATGCTCCCCAATCCCGCAGCCTCTTCAACGGCATCTTCCAAATCTTTATCGGAACAAAGGTCGGTTTTACGGAAGATCATCCGTCCCCCCATCTCCCTGGCCATTTCCTGTGTCTTACGCCCCCCCTCTTCATCAATGTCAAGCCCGACTGTCATAAGATTGTTGGCTGCCGCAGCCACGGCCGCGGCCTTTCCAATCCCGCCGGCAGCGCCGGTGACAATACAGACATTCCCGATGTTGAAATTATCGTCCTCTAAAAAAAGAATTTCATCTTTTTTGATTTCCGGTTCTCTAATATCCATTTTTCTTCTCCTTCCTGTTGATATTTTGGGTGACAGATATCCTTGTATACAATATGTATCCAGGCAAACTCAAGGCCCGAATCTGACATCCCTCACAAACCATAAAAAGTAGTTAACACTTTTCTTCATATTAGAACCGGTATTTTCACCGCAGAGTACGCAAAAAGCGCTGAGAAACTGCTTAATTTTTAATGTAATATCTCAGCGAACTCTGCGTTCTCCGCGGTGAAATATAATTTTTTATACAAAGTAAATGTAAACTAAATTTGAAAGATGCCCCGAATCTGTATATTTTTTTGTACCGGTCTACAATAAGGTATATATTAATAAGATATATATTAGCTCCGGTCATATTTTTAGCATTTTCCCCATTGCTCCGGCAACAGGTTTTGCGTATGAAAAATGGATCTTCACAACAACAGCCGCTTCTCAATGTCTCAGCCGAATAAATAAAACACTTATGCATCAGCCGAATAAATAGAACATTTTAAAGAAGTCTCACAGGCATTATGCAAATGCATCTTTCGAATTAACAGACCAGGATATATAAAAAAATACCCCATATCATGAAAATATCTTCCTAAAAGAATTAAACAAATATCCTTCTAAAAAGAATGGGACAAAAAAATATATTCTACATATGTATTCGAAAAACCGCATTGCCTCATACGATAATTTTATTAGAAAAATCAAATAGTTATAGGCAAAAGCTATCCAGCACGCTACAGCAGTTCATTACTGCAAATAGTCTTTCCGGCATAAAAATTGCTTGTAAAATTGTTGACTTAAAGATATTAAGCTGTCAAAAGATTTTGCTCTAAAGCAATTAATTGATGGAGTAAATGCTGTAAGACAAATACTTAATATGAATTTTAAACCCTTGAGTGATACAGATTTCTATTCTTCTGTACATTTAAGTGGAAAGGAAAAAAATCATGCCGGATTCTTTTATGACATTATTTCCCCAGGCCCTTAACACACTAGAGGCTATCAAAATTCCGCTTCAAACCAGCGCCAACCTGTCTGGGGCGGCAATTCAATCTTGTTTCATGGGTTTTGAAAACCTCAGGGATACATACCGATTGGCTTACGGGCTGATGAAAAATGTTATGCCCTTTGCTCTTCCCCAGCTCAATGGATCAGGCAATAAGGTCGTTGATATGTGCTCTGCCGGAGCGGATAATTTTTTATCTCTTACCCAAAAAAACATGCTGGATAGTCTGCGTGGGTTCCAGCAAAAACGACGGGCAGAGCTGGAATTTATCAAGCTCTTTACCGACACACCGCCTGATCAAGACTGGAAGGTTGAATATGGCGACACGGACATAATCCTGGACTTGCCAAGCATCAGGCTCATAGATATCTCATTGAACACAAAACATAAAATCCGGAACTACGGGGTAATTTTTGCCCCCCGGGCAGGGCACCATTCCAATATCGCCGAACGGGTCGCCCTTTACATGCGAGATCATGGAATCACCCGCATGGCCATTGCAGAGCAAAAATGTGCCGATGATATACCGCTTCATGTAAACGGCAAAAGGCATTATGAAAATTTTGATGGACAGGTGGAGCAGTACAAAAGCATACTCGAACACCTGAAAGGCCTGACAGGATCTCCTCCTCACCTAGTGGGTATCTGCCAACCGGGGCCCCTCCTTATGGCCACCTTGATCCTGAACCCCAACCTTGCGAAAACATTCGGATCGGCAGGATCACCCATGGACACAGAGGGAGAAAAGGGATTTTTGAGCGATTTTGCCCGCCTGGCCGGGAAAAACTATATCGATATGATGATACGCTTTTTAGGCCATACAGTAGCAGAAGGCAAGAAAGGCGCAGGAAGAGAATGTTATGACGGCAGACTGCAAGTACTCGCCTTTTATGCAATGGGGATAGATCAGCATATTAAAAACCTGGATACTTTTATGTCCGACCTGCAAGAGGGTAACGAAACCCGCGCCGAGCGCCAAAAATCTTTTTATCAATGGTATAATTATGCGCACCACAGTCCTGCCGGCTTTATACGCGATACTTTTAACAAGATCTTTATCCGCAATGAACTGATCAGGGGCGAGCTGGTGATCGGAGAAAAAAAGATCGGCATCAAAGACTATCCGGCCAATGTTCCCATATGGGCACTTGGAGGTTCAAGGGATGAGGTCGCACCTCCCCTTCAAGCGACCGGCCACTTGAAATATATAAATTCCCTTCCGAAGGATGACAAACTCGATCTCATATCCGATGGAGGCCACATGGGTCTTTTTAGATCCCGCAAAATCCTGAAGGAATATTATACCAGGATTGTAGATTTTATCCTCAACAACTCTGATGTCGAATAATAACACCCCCCCCTTTTTTTTAAAAAAAAAGGGGGATCCTTCCAT
The DNA here is from genome assembly GCF_028752835.1 of Desulfosarcina sp. BuS5. Classification (NCBI taxonomy): domain Bacteria; kingdom Pseudomonadati; phylum Thermodesulfobacteriota; class Desulfobacteria; order Desulfobacterales; family Desulfosarcinaceae; genus Desulfosarcina; species Desulfosarcina sp. BuS5. The sequence continues at coordinate 3,757,492 of NZ_CP087952.1, read as the reverse complement.
TAAATCCCCCCTTTCAAGAAATATTTTGTATGCATTCCAAGTATTGCCATATTTTTCAAAAAAAACTTTTTTTGCAATCCTGAACTCTCCACTGAGAACTCTCCACTGATTTTTATTATGTTATATTGCACAATAAATCACCATAGTATATCCTCCTTTATTATTATGATAAAAATAAATACTTATAAAAATAGATAATTATCTTATAAAATCAAGCTACTATCCTAATTGCAATCTGCATATTTTATTTGTTGCAGCGCATCATTTTTTCCTTGACAATCCATGAGAAAACTTTATAATTTTACCATCCTTGATTAATATAATCTATTATTTCCTAAGGGAGGGACATATAACATGGATACTGCAAAATTGACAAAACAGTTTATCGGCTTTAACAGGAGTGCATTTGACAAAAGCTTCAATGCAATAGCGATGTTGCAAGAACAGACAGAAAAAATATTCAATACATCGTTGGGACGGATCTTCCCTATTCCTGAGGAAGGGAGAAAAATGATGGATGGATGGTTGGAGTCGTACAAAACAGGATGTAGTGACTTTAAAAAGGCCGTTGATAAAAATTTTGAAAAAATGGATTTTGAGAGTGAAGGGGCCGACAAGGCAATGGAGCAAAAAATAACCCAGGTTCATGAGGATATCGGGGCTATGGGGTCAAGACTTGCTGCTCTTGAAAAACGGAACTGGCCGCAAGAGGTAGTGAACAGCATCTTGAAAAAAAAGACCTTAACGGCAAAGGAAGATCTCGAACCCCTGAAGAAAGCTCTCAATCAGATCGAAAAAGGAATGCCCGCCGCTTCTTCACTCGAAAAGATCAAAAAGGCCGTAGACCAGTTAGAAAAAAAAATGGATGGCCTCCAGGAAGACATAACCAGGGCCAGCGAAGTTATTGCAGCACTACCCATGAAACTTAACCCCTTATCTGCGCCCCCTGAAAAGGTGGTGAAAGCACCAGTCCACCAGTCATAAAACAGCCGGAACAGCCGATTTAACTGGTTCGCAGCCAGCCATATCTTTACAGGATTTATAAACCGGTAGGCAATATAAATGTATCCTGGAGACAACCTCCCGGGATAGAGAAACCACTTAAAAGATTAAGGAGAAAAAATGGAACAGGCTACAATGCTAAAACAGATAATCAACTTTAACAAAACCATATTTAATAATGCCTTTAATGCCATGACAATGCTCCAGGAGCAGATGGAAAAAATGGCAAATATGTCGCCCATGGGGCAGGGCATATGGATGATGCCGGGAGAGGGTAGAAAATTCGTGGATGAATATGTCAAAGTATACCAGAAGGGATGCAGGGATTTCAAAAAGGCCGTTGAAGAAAATTTCAAAAAGGCTGAGGAGTTTTTTGCGGAGCCTGTGAAAGAAAAAGAGAACGTAACTAAAAATACGACGGAAAAAAAACCCGCGCCCAAAAATGCGGCGGAAAAAGAAAACGTAACCAAAAAATAGTTTCAAGACATATATAAATTGTCAGATAATAACCCGATTTTAAAATTTAGCACGAGGCCAGAGGGGGTAGGGGTTCAAAATTTTGAACCCCTACTCCGACGACCGATAACGCAGTGAAATTATTTATGTGGCGGTCTATACTGAGCCTACTTCAATACCTTTTCAACCAAATACACTATCACCTGCTGAGATACCCTCCTCCTTCTTTGGTGGCAAAGCTCTTTCGCAGTATTTTGACAATCCACAATTCACAAACCCAAACAACATAAAGCGCATGGGACAATTTCATATATCATAAGTATTTCCCCCCATTAAAATAAAGCCGTTACTCTATTTACATGGTAGCTCAAAAAATTTAATTAAAAAATTAGCTTATTGCAGATAGACGTCAAGCTAAAAATTAACAATTTTTTAACAATATCCTCATAAAGACATAACACAGGGATGTTTTAAGCAACACTAAAATTGATAAAACAAACAACCTGAAACCCGTCAGAAAAAAACTCTCTCAGAAATTTAAAAGATCATTTTGTACTTTTTTAACTTATCGATATTTCAACAAAAAAGGAGAAGGGGATATGGCTAACTATCTTGATGCCGTAATTAGAAATTTTCAACGTACCGAAGGTCATGCTGCCTGTTTCAACACTATGGAAAGCAACTGTGAAGAATTAGATTGCAAGTGGTATGACGTTTGCCAGAAAAAGGATCAAGATTTTAACCTGGAGGAAATCATAGGCGATCAGCCCCGTTTTGATTACAAGGCTGCGTAAAACTTTTTTGCGCAATGTGCTTTATTCCAGCCCTTGAAAACAATCATAGGGGGCCCGCATTATGCAAACATATCGGTCTTCTTTGAATACTTTGAATACAAGGAGGTGGAAAAATGTTTCCATATGCAAAAAGAAATTATTCGCGCAATAATTATAAGGCTCACATCCTGTATGCAGATTATAAAACTGATAATTACATTGATGCCAAAATGTTTAATTACAGCCAAAACGGCATGTATTTCGAGATAGCCCGGGACTTAAAACCCGGGACGGATATTTACATCGAGATGGTCAATTATTTACCTGACGAGCCAGGCCCGGAAGCGTATAAGGCTTACAAAGCAAATGTAAGATGGCGCAGGAAAACACAAAAACAAGGCGCTTTACGCTACGGGATAGGGATCGAGTATCTGTACAAAAGTCACATAGTTTTTGCCGACAAAATCTATAAAATTACCTGCTCGTGCGATTTATGTGGAGCTAATAAGCCTTCCCGGGAAATCTGCAAAGAAGATGACTGTGTTTGTTTATGCCATAATTGCTATAGATATCTAAACGCGCTGCCTGACGGTACCACAAAAGCAAATATAAAACGAATCCTGGTGGGAAATGTAATTTAATACCTGTTAAAACCACATGCGATGGCTCCAGATATCATCCTTAAGACCTTTCATCTCATCCTTGAGCGCCAGATGTAATGACGCATTCTGAATTGCAAGCCCCCCCTGAAGCGCAAGAGCATTCACCATGGTTATCTCATCTTCAGTAAATTCACGTATGGTTCCGCTGTACAGGGTCATCACGCCGATAATCTTTTCACCGGCCCTGATAGGGGCGTAAAGCATAGATGCAATCTCTTCTTCCTGTTTTTCCTTTTTGTATTGAATTCTTTGATCAGAAAGGGCGTCTTTAACGTTTATTATATTACCATCCAAGACTTTGTTGATATTTCTTCCCATGCTTATCGCACCCTTGTTTAAATATTTAGTGCTCAATCCATAACTGGTCACAAGCTGCAGACCTTTTTTATCTTCGCTGAGAAGACGTATTGTCAAGGCCTTTAAGTCGAAAAAATGTGCAATCTCGGAAGCGAAGATATTAAGGACCTTTTTCACATCAAGGGAAGAATTGATCTTTGACGAGATACTGAAAAAAAGCTTGTTGTTCTCCCTGATCTGTTCCAGCAGCCTGGCATGTTCCAGGGCCATTCCTCCCTGTTCAGCAACCGCTGACAGGAATTCGATCTCATCGCTGGTAAAATTTCTCGGAGTTGAAGTATAGAGGCTTAAGATACCTATGGCTTTATCCTTGACCATGACCGGAACAACCAGGATGGAGGCGATGCCTTCGGCTTTTTTTGATTCGCAGTCTCCCGCCAGCGGGTCGGATGTGGCGTCATAAATAAAAATATGACCTCCTTTCAGGATATCCTCAACCATCTTCCTGGCGTGCTTCGGCCTTGTGTGGTAGTAGTTTTTCGACAGGCCTTTTTCTGCAGCCGGCACAAATATATCCTTTTCTTCATCCGCCAAAAAAATGCAGGCCGCCTTGCCATCCATTGTGTCAATCACGTTTTGAATTAGAAGATCCAAAATTTCATTAACGTCGGCGCTGGTTCCTAATACCCTGCAAATTTTACAGAATGATTGAAAAAAACTTTGTTTTCTTATCATGTGCAGTTCTCCTTCTAGAAAATAATTATTTTAACTAAACGGCCGCACCCTTAATTTTTCGTTTAAAGACAACTTTTTCTTCAGCTTTTTTTGCTGTTTTTGTTGCAGCCTTTTTTCGTTTTGTTTTTTTAATTGTGTCCCTTTCTTCCAGCCATTTTACAATCCTGGGGACCAATTTGTTCTGAACCCTGGAACTTACATATATTCCGATATGCCCTGTCTCAAGGCAATCATCCTGAACATCTTTGCTTCCCACCTTACTAGAGAGGAGATCGCATGCAGCAGGAGGGACCAGGTGATCATATCTGCCATAAATATTTAAAAGCGGCATGGTAATTTTTTTCAGGTTCACCCGTTGGTCTCCGAGCATCATTTTGCTTTGGATCAATAGATTCTTTTGATAACAGTCTACAACAAACTGCCGGAAAGTTTCACCCGCGACATCAGGACTGTCGAAAATCCACTTTTCCATCCGGACAAAATTTTCCACAAAGGTCTTGTCGCCAATGTTCTCCAGCAATCCGACATATTTGTCGATCATAAGTCGGGCCGGATTTAGAATCAAAAAACCAAAATTCATCATATCTCCCGGCATATTGCCGAAAGTGTCCACAAGAGAATCTACGTCTATATGTTTCATCCAGATATGCAGCAACCCCTGATCAGTCTCAAAATTTGTCGGTGTAACTGTGGTAATCAGATTCCTTACCTTACCGGGATGCAGGGCGGAATACATAACGCAAAAGGATCCTCCCATGCAAATCCCCATAAGATTAATTTTTTTAACCTTATGTTTTTTAAGAATATAATCGGCAATGTTGTCCATGTAACCGTTGACATGATCATCGATGGTAATAAACTTGTCTTTGCGGGTAGGATAACCCCAGTCGACCATATATACGTCGATCCCCTTCTCTAAAAATGATTGCACAACGCTTCTGCCGGGCTGAAGGTCGAGCATGGTCTCCCTGTTAATAAGGGCATAAACAATAAGCAGCGGGGTTTTAAGCGATGATTCGGTTACAGGCCTGTAATGTTTTAGTTTAACCCGGTCTTCTTCGTACTCAATATCATAGGGCGTGGTGGCTATTTGGGTATCGAGCTTATCCAATAAAACATCAGAACCTTTTTTTACACGTTCATGAAACTTTTCCGTATCTTCTGCAAGTTTAGATAAAATCAGGTCTACAGGAATTCGCGGCGCTTCCAAAATGATGCCTCCATTTTCAAAAATCTTATTATTTATTTACTGCCTGCTGCGAATTTCTTATCCAATTCTTTTACTTTCTTTTTTAGCAGATACAAATCTTTGTAAAGTTCATCCATATCCTTGTTGGTAGGAATAGGAAGAGATTGCAGGACATCGTGTAAAAAATTGTCTTTGGCTGAAATGAACAATCCCATGTCTTTCAGGGCACGCGCTAAAGACTCGCCATATTCCGAGGACTTGAAAAGTGTCATAAAATGCCCTTCAAGTATTTTAACCCATAGTCTGTAAATTTCATGCGGATCCGAAGGAAATTCACCGTTTTTTTCCAGTTCTTCAAGTTGTTGCTGTAATACATTAAATGATTTTTCTATAGGCAGGCTGAGAAGATGAATAAATTCACCCATTGAAGATTGAAAAATGTTAAAATCATCTAAACCCTCCATAAACCTTTCCTGGTAACCACGGAGCAATCCAAACTGGGGAATTTTCAGAAACTGCCTGATTTCTTGTTCATACAACTCCTTCCAGGCCGTAAACATTTCCTGGTCAAGGTGATCAAAACTGTATGCTTTGGTGTTTTTTCCCATCCGGCCTGCTTTTTCCTGCCATTGCTGATAAAACTGTAAAAAACCTGTCAGCCCTGTGCCGGCGACCTTTAAGAAGGTATCAGGCATGGCATTGATTCCTTTCAAAAATGTGCCTGCAAATGAGGGCTCGGCCAGGACAGATGCAAACAAGCGCCACATCCTAAACGCCGATTCCCATCCTTTTTGGTTGCCGCCATTATCACTCTTATCTTGCGTGGCCGAAGCACAGCCTGTTTGCAGGGAATCCTGCCATATTTTGCCCATAGATCCCCAGAACTCGTTTGCGCTGTTTAACCACTCTGAAAACTTTGCCCCTGGGTCTTTATTGCCCGTATCAGTCATGATTTTTTCTCCGGCTTGCTGATATTTTTGCGCTGCTTTTTGCAAATTGCCCAAAACTATCCATCATTTTTTGGAACTGATCTGTTTGATCATTGATGAGGGATTGAAGGTTTTCAGCTATTTTTTCCTGCCCGGTTAAACTCTCACCGCTCCGGCTCTGCAGCCTTTTTATAGTTTTTTCCTGCTCGTCGGCCTTCTTTTTAAGCGCTTCGTATTTATTGACAAGGGAAAGATGCTCTTCAAAGGATGCCGTACTGAAAAAACTAAGATAATCACTAAATAATTTTTTAAAATCTTTAATAAATTTTTCCCGGGTTTCAGGGTAATCCGGAGGCTTATCTTTCAGTCGCTCTAACCCATAAAACTTTTTAAACATTTCAAACAGATCGCCAAAATCGTTCAAGCCCCGGCTCATCCCTCTTTCCATATCTTCCATATGTTTTTGGCCCTTGGCGGCGCTGATGAAACAATTACCTATAAATTCTAAAAAATGTTTATCCATCAGATTTTTCGTCCAGTTCTTTTTCTAAATCGAGTTGGTAACGCACAGGTCCACGGCAATTCTCGCCAAAACAGGTATGCAGGGCACACTTGGAATCAGGCTTGGACCATGACGTGGCGATTGCAGCATGCCCCTTTGGAAAGACCGTTACCTCAGCATCGATATAGTCAAGCGGAGCCAAAGCTGAGGGCATATCCACCAGATCATCTTTATCGCCACAGCAGATAAGAAATTTTATCCCTTTTTCCTTTATGCGCTTAAAATTCAGCTTTTTCCCAAAAAGTTTAACAGGAAGGGTTCCATCCCCGGCTACCGGGATTGTGTAAGAGTTAAAGCTCATTTTTGTAATTTCAACCGGAAAATCGTTGCGGTCATAAATCAGCCAGTGATTAATGGCCACGCCGGTTTTGTTAATTGGCAGATCAGTTCCGTTTGCCCTGTCAAACATTGCCAGATCTCGATAAAAGGTAACGAGGGGCGCCTCTACTTCCATACTTTTCAACTTGTATACCCAGCTCATTACTTCACCATCCACAACCTGATTACCGCTTGGCAAAGTCCTGACGGCATAGCCCAAATCCCTGAACCGCTTTGGCAGATGCTGCAGGTATTCGACCAAAGAAACGCTTCTGGTGCCGTCCATCGGGCTATTGCAGGTTATGAGGGCATCGACCAGCCCGTCAAGTTTTCCTGAAAGGACATCAACGGCAGCGATAAAACCACCCTGGCAGTAACCATTCAGAGTAACCGCTTTTCCATGTTTGGATATCAGTTTCCTGCAAAACATCTGCGTATCCAGCGCATCGTTTTCACCGGTCATGATCTGAACAGACGGGGTCGTATCGATATCCTTGGTGAACCTTAGATAAGTGGGGATACCCTGATCGGCAAAGGCGTGTATATAACTCTTTCGTTCCCGGGGCAGAAAAGCAAGAATATTGGGTCCTAAAACATACGGAGGAATAATAATAATCGGCTTTCCGTTTTTTCTGACTTTAACCTTCGGATCCAGGGGAAGAACCTGGTAGAGATAAAAGCGGTCCGTCTCCGCTTCTATTTTATATCCTCCGCCCTCAAGGTGGATACCGTATTCCTGTCCAATATTTTTTATTGCCTCGGGGTAGGTATAAACCAGATGATTAAGGAGTTTTAATTGCCTGGCGGAAAAAGATGCGATATCTTCACCGTCTTTATCCAGAATTGTATTGAACCATGCTTGGCAAGCCTCATCAAACTTTTTCAGATGATACTCCTGCACAGCTTTAGTACTGCCGGAAAGCCCTTTTTCCGCTATCTGCAAGCTAAACTGAAGAAGCTTGGCATAGTCCCTGAAACTCTCCCAGGGCGGGAGTTGAACCAGCTTTTCCGCTTCCAGGGCATTAAATGCATTTAAAGCGGTCCGGAAAGGGCTGGCAAATGCTTCTAAATACTTATTAACACCACCCCAGTAGCTAAACGAGATTTTTACATTATCCGTTGCTGCCCGCTCTATTTTGTTATATTTCTGCAACAATAAAAATAATTGCTCCAGCATACTAAAAATTTTATAGTCCCCATCATATCTGCTCATATACGCCTTTTGGTTTTATTGCGATCGACCAACCCATAAAAAGCTCCCTCATCCGCAGAGCGAAGTGCGGGAGCTTTTTGCAGGAACAACAATAAAACAGGATTAATGGGAATAGATAGACGTTACCAAATAAATGTCTGTTTCTGAGTAAAACTACCTAATCTGACCCCTTCAAAAAATCTTCAACTTTGCTAAAGTTGTCATCAACGATTTTTTTAAAATCTTCACGACCTTTTTTAACTGAATTAATCCAGTCTTTAATAGCCTTTTTCCCTTCATCAGGAACCCAGGGCGCCTGGTCCAGTAACGAGGCTGTCATCCCCTCCGACTGCTGCTGGAACAAATCGATGGCATTGAGCATGTTGTTAAAAGTAGTCTTGTTAAAGTCTATAAACTGTTTAATGAAAATTGACTGATCCATTCTTATCCCTCCAAGTAAATTTTATGCTTTTGGGCCTGCATCTGAAAAAAGAGTTTCCATTTTGCTAAAGTTGTCATCAAGGACTTTTTTAAAATCTTCACGCCCTTTTTTAACCGCCTGGCTCCATTCCTGAACAGACTTTTTCCCCGTCTTAGGAATAGCAGGGCTCTGTTCTAAAAACGCCATTGTCATTTTTTCAGACTGTTCTTGTAGCATATTCATGGCATTAAAAACATTGTTAAAAGTAGATTTTTGATAATCAATCATCTGTTTTGCCATATCCGCAACTTCCATCATGGTTTTTCCTCCCTTTTCCTTGATTATTATTTAGCCAAAATTATACCTAAAAAGGCCATATTTCACAATTTTTTAATGGCCATGAACATCAATATCTGCGTTGCTCTTGTTGTTCATTGTTCACCGAAAAAACGCAATTTATAACCGTCCGAAGTATATTACTCCTGCAAATTTATTTCCATATTTCCATAATAAATCATTCACCTGGATTGTCAAGAAAAAAAATGTTGCGCCGCACAATTCTTTTTGCTGTTTTATATTTAATAATATTTAATTATATTTTTTAAATTTTCTCTTGTTTTCAAGCTATTATTATATTATCTAAAAATTTGGGAATTAATATATAATATTTTTTTTTGCGGCATAACATAAAATCCTCACAACCATGATATCGCGGAAATAACATAATGAATGAAACAGTGTTTTTAAAAAAATATGCAAACAGACGGCTGTACAACACGGAAGAGAGCAAATATGTCACCCTGGAGCAAGTCGCCGTTATGGTTAAAAAAGGCCGGGACATAAAAGTCGTTGATGCCAAAACAAAAGAGGATGTCACTGCTTATGTTCTCACCCAGATTGTAATGGAAGAGGCTAAAAAAAACAATACCTTATTGCCTGTTCCCCTTCTTTATCTGTTTATTAAGTATGGAGACAATCTGCTGGTTGAATTTTTTGAGGTATACTTGCAGCAGGCTATTCAAACTTTCTTAAATTATAAGGCAAGTTTTGATAATCAGTTTAAAAAATGGTTTACTTTAGGAGTCGACATAACAGATATTACTCAACGGTCAATGACAGGCCTATCGTCTTTAAAATCATTTCTTGATATTTCGTCCAGCCAGGATAAACAAAAAAAAAAGTCATAACTTACAAGTAAAACCAGCAACTTTAAACCTGTGCCATTCCAAGCAAATCACACATGCAATTACTCTCACACAAAATCAAAGCCACGTTGACTTGATCGTTTCTATTTGGTATTCAGCGTGAATTATTAATTTACGGAGGTTTATATGAACAAAAAAGAACAATCACTATCAATCATCAAGCCGGACGGAGTTTCCCGGAAATTGATCGGCCAGGTTGTAAAGCGCCTTGAAGAAAATAGTATCAACATTATTGCCATGAAGATGATACATATGAGCATAAAAGAGGCCCAGGGTTTTTATGCCGTCCATAAAAAACGTCCATTTTTTAACAGCCTTACAGATTTCATGTCATCGGGACCGGCTGTGGTTATGGTTCTGGAGGGTGAAGATGTAATCGCAAAATACAGGAAACTGATGGGCGCTACAAATTACAAAGAAGCTGCGGAAGGGACTATAAGAAAAGATTTTGCAACAGATATTGAAAAAAATGTTGTGCATGGATCAGATTCACTCGAATCAGCTGCTTTTGAAATTGGTTATTTTTTTAACAGCTTTGAAATAAACGGATGAATTCCGGCCAAAAAAATCTAAACAGCATCAACCTGAACAACATTGCCATAGTTCTGCATAAGCCCCGCTATCCGGAAAATATCGGGGCCGCTGCCCGGGCGCTCTGCAACATGGGCATCAAGCGGCTGCTTGTTGTGGATCCTGAAAATTACGACATTGACAAAGTCCGCAAACTTGCCACACATACCGCATCCGATATTATTGAAAATATAGAAATCCATCAAACATTAAGCCGAGCTCTAGCCGATTTTACTTATGTTGCGGGGACAACAGCACGTCTTGGAGGCCAGCGACGAATGATCAATTCTCCTTCTATGCTGGCGGAAAAGCTTGCACCTATTTCCGCAGATAACCTCATAGCGATCCTTTTCGGCCCCGAAGACAGAGGTCTATCGAACGAGGATATAAGGAACTGCCATTTACTGGTCAATATACCAACGTCAGACTTCTCTTCCCTTAACCTGGCCCAGGCAGTGATGATTATCTGCTATGAAATTTTTACTTACGCCTGCGTGGAAAAGAAAGATTTTACTCCCCGGTTTGCCAACAGGCATGAACTGGAAGGCATGTATGCTCATCTTAAAGATATTTTAATAAAAATCAGCTATATCAATACTGAAAATCCCGACTACTGGATGAACAAGCTCCGTTATTTTTTTAACCGTCTTCCACTCCGCGCCGGGGAAGTCAGCATTATCCGGGGAATATGCAGGCAAATAGAATGGTACGGAAAAAGGAAAAAATACTAGTTCTTTAAAGTGCCCTGGCCTGTCGATTCCAGAACCGTGCGCCATAATTTCCCATGGGGAATAATCTGTTTCCGCTTTCCCATGGAGAGACTCATAGGCACATGCACAAGATGCGCATTCCAATAGCTTAGAATAAGCCTGGTTTTTCCCGCCATGCCGGCGTGAACTGCTCCGTGCCCCAAAAAACCGCAGAATACACTGTCGTTCGGGTTAGCCGGAAGGCTCCTTATCATATAGCTTGGATCAATATATTTTAGCGCAATTTCCATATTTTTTGACGCAAAATATGAAGAAATTTTATCTTTTAAAAACAGGCCTATATCTTTTAATCTGACATTACCGGACTCATCATGTTCGTCCTCTATATTCTCAAAATATTTTTGCCCGGCCCCCTCAGCCACAACAATCACGGCATGTTTTCTCGCTCTCAACCGCTCCTCAAGAGAATGCAAAAGACCATTCGGACCCTCAATATCAAAATCGACTTCCGGAACCAGGGCAAAATTAACATCCTGCTGTGCCAGAGTTGCAGTACCCGCAATAAAACCGGAATGACGGCCCATAAGTTTGATCAGCCCTATTCCGTTGGGATAGCTTGCAGCTTCATTATGCGCGCTTCTGATAGCCATGGTTGCAACATCTACCGCCGTATCAAAACCGAAAGTTTTTGATATCAGATGCATATCATTATCAATTGTCTTGGGAACTCCTATAACGCCGATCTTGAGACCCCTGTCGGATATTTCATCTGTAATCCTGGAGGCGGCAACAAGAGTTCCGTCACCGCCAATGGTAAACAGGATGCCTATATTCATCCTCTCAAGACAATCAACAATCGCACCAATATCCTGCGGCCCCCGTGACGAACCGAGTATAGAACCGCCCATATCAAGAATATTGGATACAAAGTCAGGATTCAGTTCAATTACATCGTGCCCGTATTCCGGTATAAAACCCTGGAGACCGTACTTTATACCATAAATATTTTTTACTCCATACCTGTAAAACAATCCCAGAACTATTGAACGGATTACATCGTTCAGACCGGGGCACAGTCCCCCGCAGGTTACGATGGCGCACTTGAGTTTACTCGGGTCAAAATAAATCTTTTCTCTCTGGCCGGCTATTTCAAATGAAGGCGGTTCCTTCCCTTCCAGTATCATCCGGCTTAGATTATTCCGGAATACATCGATTACAATTTTTTCATCGTCGGATATAAAATTCATATCCGCTTTTATATCCGCGGATTTAAGAATTGGAGATTCAATTTTTGCCTCGCCGAGGATCTGTATAGTTGTATCCAGTGAATCATCAAACATTTTACACCTCACATATATTCGGATAGTAAATGCTTAAGCTTACCCTGCAAAACAGAGTAGGAAAAATAACGTGTAGCAATTTTATAATTATGTTCCACCATTTTCCTGGTGAGTTCTTTATCATTTAGAATATTCCTGGTTTGTTTGATAGAGTCGTCGGTTACGAATCCGTCTATCTCAACTACTGAAAACCCCCTTGGTTTAATATCCGAAGCGTAGATTGAATAATTATTTACTACAATCGGTTTTTTAAAGTATATAGCCTCAAGAAAAGCGTTACCGAAACCTTCAAAATTTGATGGGTATGTAATAAGATCAGCATGGGGGTAGATATCATCCAGAGTGTAAATTTTTTTACCCGATGCGGTGCGTCCTCTTTGTTCATTAATAATGTCTGAAACAAAAAGCGTATTAACACCCAGCATATTTGAATATTCCCTGATCCTGACTTCATACTCATGCCCTTCATCACCGGAAGCATGGGAAATAACCAATTTGGCTTTTATATTCAGCCTGTGTACCAGCTCTACGGCATGTTCTATACCTTTTCTCTCCACCACCCTTGTGGGCTGGAGAATAAAAAGCTCATCAGGTTCAATCCCGAGGGCATGCCTGACATCAGAAGCATAATCATCAACAGGCGGGGGGGGGGTTTCAAAATCCATTACATTGGGTATAATAGTTGATGATATGCCCATCCTAAGGCCTAATTGCTTATCTGCAGATGAGTTTATCACAACATGCTTTATAGAAGGCAAGGGTGGAGGGAATGCCATATTCAAATAATCCTGAATTGCGCTTGTTAAAAACCGCGTTCGCTCCCAGAAAAAATCATGGTGATGCGCTATGGTGTGTATTCCTATTTCTGCAATCAGCTCTGTGACGGCCAGACCGAGTGGAACATTCAACGGTATGGTGAGTGCATTTTGCGGAACCAGGATATCTATATCGAATTTCTCAATAAACTTGTAAAGATGATCTTTTATTAAACTTTTAAGCCTCTGGATTTTCTGTGTTAGAAAACGTCCCCTTATGCTTGTTCCGAAACAGTTGGTAAAAATATCCCTGATATCCGGATGGTTAAAGTGAGCCTCATCGAGTAAATAGGATCTCTCTGCGGGGCGATCAATCTCGCCGGCAAAATAATAACAGGTCAAGCCTTCTTTTTCAAAAACATCCGCCCATTTCGCAGCTTCAAGAGACACGCCGTCCGTGCCCGCCAGCCGAACAGAAATAAACCCGACATTTTTTATCTTTGTTTCATTTCCCATGACCCGCCCCTTCTTCACAACAATAAATTTACTCCGCCTCGCGCATGCTGCTGCACAGCTGTTCAAAAGCGCCCTCTATCGCCAGTTTGAGCACCTTGATATTTACAGGTTTGCATAGATGACCGTCAAACCCGATCTCTTCAAACAGTTCAGGATCAAATTCGGCAACATGCCCTGACAATGCATAAATTACAGATTCGGAACCTATCTCCCTTATACGTTTACACAACTCCATTCCGTCTATTCCGGGCATCTTTAAATCAGTTATGATAAGTGGATATTTATTCTTAGCCAGTACTCGTATTGCTTCTTCAGAGCTACCGACAGTCTCAACCGTATATCCAAGTTTTTTGATTATATCATTAATGATCCCCCTTTGTGCTTTATCATCGTCAATAAACAGGATCTTTTTTTCTTCCATATATTACACCTCTTTCGATAGCATTGATTTTACTATCAATGGTCAAGGTCACAGGCCCATCGTTTATTAGATGGACATCCATCATAGCCCCGAAACGGCCGGTTTTGACCTTAACACCTTTTCGACTGACATGCTCAACAAAATATTCATAAAGAGTATTAGCCCTTTCCGGTCCGGCAGCATTGATAAACGATGGTCGCCGTCCTTTTTTGCAATCGCCCAGAAGAGTAAACTGTGAAACAACCAGCATACTGCCGCTTGTTTCTATCAGTGACCTGTTCATCTTGTCTTTTTCATCTTCAAAGATTCTCAAATTAACAATCTTCTCCGCCAGATAATCAGCATCAGACTCCACATCACTTTTCGCTACGCCAAGAAGAACTAAAAGCCCCTTTCCGATCCGGGCAACAAATTCACCCTTCACCTTTACAGCACTCTCTTTTACCCTTTGAATCACTGCACGCATAACAAAATATTCATAACGCTGAAAATAATTCCAAAAATCAAAGCTTCGTCACTTAAAACTTTAATTTTATACTGTAAAATCGTATAATCAGTCAACTGTTTTGAGAAGTTTTAACCATATGCTTGAGAAATAATTGAATTCCTTATAACTTACATTCCGCACCTTTAAAAGCACAATATATTGTGATGTTGACTGATAATTTCACTATATAAAGTACAAACTAATTAATGAACTTTTCTAACAAAAAAGTGCTAATGTTTAACATATCTATATATTGATATAAACCTTAAACCAAGACACAATATATAGTATTGTTAATTCAAAAAACATATTGTTTAGGTGCGAAATGTCGATTATAAATAATTTCACTGCATTATCGGTCACAACCTTCAGCCGACCTACTATGGGATCCATATTAGTATCGGCATTCTTATTAAATACTTTAGTTTTTTATGCCCATCGCGGCTGTTGAGCCGCGATAAGTGGACCGTGTGCGTAGCGCAGCGGAGCTCACGGTCCACTTATCAGGGTTATACTAATAAAACCGCATTATTTTATGAATGCTCACACAAATAACGCCCGACGAAAACAGTCTTTTTAGTCAATCCCTGCATCAGGCTCAAACACCCATAGCATTTCTAAGCCAGGACTCAATGGAATCTAAAAAACTTTTTTCATCCTCTACCTGTTTAAAAATTTTGTAAATTATTCTGCCCCCTAAAACTCCGATGTGATTACTTGACAAACAGACTTAAATATATGTATATTATAGTTTTTTTTAAAATAACTTCATAATGAAAATACGTTGTAAAAAACTATAGATTATAAGAAAGGAATGTAATATGGATATTCTTGTTCTTGTCAAACAGGTACCGGATACCGAATCGCTTATCCAGATCGCAGGGGATGGTGTTTCCATCAAAACCGATACTATTAAATGGGTCATGAACCCTTATGATGAGCTGGCGGTGGAAGAGGCTCTGCAAATCAGGGATGCCCAAAGCGGTTCCGTTACAATCCTGTCGATGGGACCAAAAAAGTCAGTAAAAACAATACAAACAGCTCTGGCAATGGGAGCCGATAAAGCGGTTCATATTGATGACCCGCAAGCCGAGGGGAGTGATTCACTGGCCACTGCAAAGATTCTTGCGGCGGCGCTCAAGGACATACCTTATGATCTTATTATTGCAGGCCAGCGCGCTGTCGATCAGGACAATTTTCAAGTAGGAGCAGCAGTAGCCGAATATTTAAGTATTCCCCAGATTTCACAAGTGGTAAAGGAAGAAATCTCCGACGGAAAAATAAAATGCCACCGAGTCGTAGAAGGCGCAACCGAAGTAGTTGAGGCTGCCTTGCCGGTTCTTTTAACCACTCAACGTGGACTTAATGAGCCAAGATATGCAACTCTCCCCGGTATAATGAAAGCCAAAAAGAAACCGATGGAGACTAAAACTCTTGCAGATCTTGACGTTGATCCCGGCGCTGTGGGCGAATCAAATCGCAAGGTCAAAATTATTGCCCTGAACCTTCCGCCTGAAAGAAGCGGTGTAACAATGATAGCCGGCGATTCCGCATCGGATCAGGCAGCAACGCTTGTTAAAATGCTTCATGATGATTTAAAGATCATATAATACAAGGAGATTAATATGGCACAAGGAATATTAGTTTTAGCTGAACAACGTAACGGAGCTTTCCGAAAGGTAGCCTTCGATGCTGTAAGCGAGGGGAGACGCCTTGCAGATAGTATGAATACTGACCTGACGGCTGTAGTTCTAGGTTCCGGCATTGAAAATATTGCAGGAGCACTTAGAAAATACGGCGCAGATAGTATTCTGGCAGCCGATGATTCTGCCCTGGCAGATTATAATACAGATGCATATACTAATGTTTCAGCCAATATAATAGAATCCAAAGATCCCGCATTGATTATCCTGGGAGCATCGATCCACGGCAAGGATCTTGCCGCCAGGCTGGCCGCCAGACTCGATGCCGGTCTTGTTATGGAATGTATCAACATTAAACAGGATGGCGACAAACTGGTCTTTACCCGCCCCATGTACGGTGGCAAAATACTGGCTGATATAGAAATAGAGGGAACCCCTAAAATAGCAGCTATCAGACCGAATGTTATGACGATTGAAGAATCAGAAAAAGCCGTAACAGTGGACAAGGTTGATGTCCGGGTTGGTGAGGTTAAAACATCGGTTGTTGAAAAACTTATTGAAGAAGGTGATAAAATCGAATTAACCGAAGCTGACATTATTATTTCCGGCGGACATGGAACAAGTGGTGATTTTACCGCAATTGAAGATCTTGCCTCTGCTCTGGGCGGCGCTGTCGGTGCTTCCAGGTTTGCCGTTGACGAAGGCTGGCGTCCGCACAGTGACCAGGTTGGACAGACCGGCAAAATAGTATCTCCGAGCCTCTACATAGCTTGCGGAATCTCAGGCGCCATCCAGCATGTGGCCGGTATGTCCACATCCAAAAATATTGTGGCAATCAACAAGGATTCTGAAGCTCCGATTTTTTCCGAATCAGATATAGGGATAGTTGGAGATCTTGTCGAGGTAGTTCCAGCGATAACTGAAGAAGTAAAAAAATTATCTAAAAATCTATAATCAGAAATTTACAAACTGAATAACTGTTTGATATTGTTAACTTTGGTGGATTCGTCGCTACGCTCCTTAATCCACCCTACAATTTTTATATAAAAGTTGGTAGTTTGTAGGGTGGATTAAGCGAAGCGAATCCACCAAAAAAAATTGATTGCTAATCATTTTTTTACCTATCAGATAGTTATAATTCTGATAATTAAAATTATTATTACATCGGGGTGCTGAGTTATTGATCCGCCACTTCCGGTTTAACAGGGATAAAAATTAAGATTATGACTGATTCAAGAGACAGGATGGAGTTTGACGTCCTTTTTGTTGGCGGCGGCCCTGCCAACCTGGCCGGCGCTATTCATCTTATGAACATGGCCCGGAAAAAAGGGCTGGAACTTGAGGTTTGTATTATTGAAAAAGGTTCTACCATCGGCTCCCACTCCCTTAGCGGCGCTATTCTGGATCCTGTGGCATTAAAAGAACTGATGCCTGATTATATTGAAAAAGGATGTCCGATAGAATCTGCCGAGTGCAAAGACAGCTTCTACTATCTTACTCCGACGAGCAGTTTCTGTATGCCCTTTATGCCTAAATATATGAATAATGAGGGTATGAATAATGAGGGATATTTTATAATCAGCCTTTCAAAATTTACTGCCTGGCTGGGAGAAATTGCGGAAGGTATGGGTGTTAATATCTTTCCCGGATTTCCCGGAACAGAGGTGTTATACGATCCAGGTCATACCCGCGTTTTAGGTGTAGCCACAGGCGACAATGGTGTTAACAAGGACGGAAAACATAAACCGAACTTTGAGCAGGGCATTGACCTGATTGCAAAGGCCACCGTTCTTGGTGAAGGCCCTAAGGGGAGCCTGATAAGAAATGTCGGGCAAAAAATGGGGATTTTTAACGGAAAGATGCCCCAGGTTTTCGAGACAGCCATTAAAGAGGTGATTGAGCTTCCGGAAGATAGCCCTTTTATGGCTTCCGATACCACTGTTGTGCATTCTTTTGGCTATCCTCTTGGTTTAAACACCAAAGGCGGAAGCTTTCTCTATAAAATGAAGGATAATATGATTTCCCTTGGCCTGGTTATTGGCCTTGACTATGAAGATCCGGCTTTGGAACCGTATGAAGCCTTCCTGCAGTATAAGAAACATCCGCTTATTGCGGATATAATCAAAGATGGAAAAGTATTGCAGCAGGGAGCTAAAACTCTTTCCGCCGGCGGCCTCTACACCATACCCCAACTCTCAGTTGATGGCGCCCTTTTTGTGGGCGACTCCGCTTCCATGCTGAACATCCAGAGATTAAAGGGTGTTCATACTGCTATGAAATCCGGCATGCTGGCCGCGGAGGCAATCATCAGCGCTGTGGAGAAAAACGATTTTACCCGCAATACCCTGGCATCATACGATGCAAGCTTTGAGGAGAGCTGGATCAGGGATGAGCTTTATGAAGCCCGTAATTTTACCCAGGCCATGGCTAAAAAAATAATTCCCATGGCTATACACCTTGGCGCTCAATATGTTACCGGCGGCAGGGGAATTAAAGACCCGTTGAAAATTGAACCAGACAGCTCAACCCTTAAGAAGCTGACTTCAAAACAGGCTGAGATGATCGACAACAGAACCAAAGAGGAGGTTGACGGGAAACTCCATATTGACAAGTTGACCGGAGTATATCTCTCAGGAACCCAGCACGAGGAAGATCAGCCCTGCCATCTTATAATTCATGACCTCGATATATGTTCCACCCAGTGTTATCAACTATATAGAAGTCCCTGCACCCGCTTCTGCCCCGGAGAAGTTTATGAAATAAAAAAAGACGAGACTTCCAATAAAATACAACTAAAACTTAACCCCTCCAATTGTCTTCATTGCAAAACATGTGAGATTAAAGATCCTTTTAAAAATATTACATGGACATGCCCGGAAGGTGGAGGAGGACCCGGTTATTCGATAGTGTAAAATAAAAAAGGAAGGCAATGATAATTGCCTTCCTTTTTTATTATCTGGGATATCCACTTAACTCAACCAAATAACGTTTAACTATTTGATAACTTGTGATATTTTGTGATTTCTGTTTAATTTTTAAAAATAAGACAAAACCCTTTTAATTACAACAAGTTAGTCCAAGTTAAGTTGAGCCAAATGGATACCCCATATTATATTATACCAACCCTTGATCCAGAAACAAGGCAGATTTTTCCTGTCATGCTGGTGTTTTTTGTAGCCAGCATTTCCGCTACAAAATATACACATCCGTATCCTGTAGCTTCAGGACGACTCAGACTCCCGCCCCAGTACCAAAAAAATCTTTTTTATTTTCGATTATTACAGCCGCTGAAACAGTTTCCATGTGGTAATCAATGCTAATGTATGCTATTTTCATATTATCTATGGCTCGTAGCAAGTGAATTGATACCATCTTATTATTAATAAAGATAAAAAAGTATCAAATCATGTGCGACGAACTATAATTGGAACAATTATTTTTTTGTGTCTTTTTAGTGTTTTAAAATGGAAAAAATAAAACCGGATACATACGATAAATATATTAAGGCTATCACGGACATCAGCCGTGCAATAACTTCCGACAAGTATCTGGAAGATATTCTCAAATTAATTGTGATGGTTACTGCTAAAGTTACTGGTTTTGAAATCTGTTCTCTGTGGCTTGTGGATAAAAGCGTGTATCCCAAAAAAATACATCTCAAGGCGACTCAAGCCATTGAACCGGAATATGTGAAAAATCGCTCTCTTAATCAAGTAGAAGGTGTTGTTGGCTTTGTTGCGACCCACAATCAGCCCCTTGTTGTTCCGGATGTCCTAAAAGAGCCACGGTTTAAAGAAAAAGAGATGGCTAGAAAATTAGGACTGGTTTCCATGCTTAGCATCCCGTTGGAAGTCAAAGAGGATAAGGTCATTGGGGTGCTCAATTGCTTTACAGTTGAAACCCATAAATTTAGTCAGGCAGAGATCAATTTAATTACTGCAGTGGCGAATCAGGCAGCTATTGCGATTATGAATACGGAACTGATGGTAAAGACCAAGGTGATTCAGGAAGAGTTGGAGACACGCAAGCTTGTGGAACGAGCCAAAGATATTCTTATGCACAAACGAAAAATAAAAGGAGACGAAGCATACCGTTGGTTGCAAAGGCATAGCATGGACTCGCGTAAATCCATGCGGCAAGTAGCTGAGGCAATTCTTCTTTCCGCAGAATTGATGAACTCGTAAAAAGTCCCAACTTTTTATTTTGGCTGCAACATATAGTGTTATTAGCCTCTACTATGCCTAATATATTGTAAAGGCAAATTGATTTTTCAACTTTTTACGAGACTATCAGAATTGGAGCAGGTTAAAAAATAAGTGTAAACTATTTTTACGTTCCAAGGGACGCAGAAGGATTTCCCGCTTTGCAATAAAAAGCTTGACAAAATTTTTATTTTAACTATATAAGGGTGTTGCAAAGATTGTTATTATCGGTAGTTAAAACAAGTAGTTACGCCATAATGGAAAAATGGGGTTTTTCTGGGTTAACTAATTGATTTTATTATAAAAGTTTTTTTACTTTGCAATACCCTTTATATATAAAAGTTTTGTCTTAGCTAATGTTTAATTTGCACAATGGCGTGTAGATGTGTTGAATAGTTAAGTGAAATTGTAAACGCAGTTATATAAAAAAGACAAAGGCGTCTTGTTTCCCTTCAATGGGAATAGGCGCTTTTTTTTGCGCCTGTTTTTACTAAGAAACGGGGACGAAATTTTTTTTCCCGTTCCTAAACAATAAAAATAGGAGGCTGATAACAATGAATTTACAAAAACCAAATGCAAATGACGCCCTTCAAACCAAAAACCGTTCTCGAGACGTTGCTCCCCAGTCCGGCATATGCAGCAAATGCATTGACGGGTGCAAAGGAAACTGCGATATGTTTCGAGCCACTTTTCGTGGCAGAGAACTTTTGTATCCGGAACCTTTTGGGAGCGTTACTGCCGGTGCCGACAAAGACTATCCCGTTGACTACTCATATCTAAATATTATGGGGTATGCCCTGGGTGCTAAAGGTGTAGAGCCGGATCCTGATCAGGCCACTTTTCCCACTGTTAATACGGAAACGTCCTATGGCGTTACTGAAAAAGTCAAACTAAAGGTGCCCATGTTTACCGGGGCACTGGGCAGTACTGATATCGCTCGAAAGAATTGGAAACATTTTACAATTGGGGCCGCAATAAGTGGCATTACATTAGTATGTGGCGAAAATGTGTGTGGTATTGATACTGAACTGGAACTGAACAGCAAGGGAAAGATAAAAAAGTCTCCTGAAATGGACCGTCGTGTCAAGGAATATCGACGCTATCATGAAGGTTATGGCGATATCACCGTTCAGATGAATATGGAAGACACTCGAAACGGCGTTGCTAAGTATGTAATAGACAAACTCGGAGTGGAGACCATTGAATTGAAATGGGGCCAAGGTGCCAAGTGTATTGGTGGCGAGATAAAGGTGAGCTCTCTGGAGCGGGCAATTGAACTGAAACAACGGGGCTATATCGTAACCCCTGACCCTGAAAACCCTGCTTTCCAGGCAGCCTTTAAGGCCGGACCGCTGAAGCAATTCGAACGTCATTCCCGCCTTGGGTTTATTAATCAGGAAGGCTTTATGAAAGAGGTTGAAAGAGTGCGAGGCATTGGTGCCAAGCGCGTAACCTTAAAGACCGGGGCATATCCCATGAGAAAATTGGCAATGGCAATCCGCTGGTCCAGCGATACAAAAATTGATCTGTTGACCATAGATGGCGCACCTGGAGGCACCGGCATGAGCCCATGGCGAATGATGTCCGAGTGGGGCATACCATCTATCTATCTCCATTCTATGACTTATGAACTGTGTGAGCGCTTGGCACAGAGAGGAAAATGGGTTCCGGACATTGCCTTTGCAGGCGGATTTTCTTCTGAAGATCATGTGTTCAAAGCATTAGCCTTGGGCAGCCCATATTGTAAGGCCGTATGCATGGGGCGTGCGTTGATGATCCCAGGCATGGTTGGTAAAAATTCTGAAAAATGGCTACGGGGCGAAGATGGAGGTCTGCCTGGGACAGTTTCAAGATTTGGCTCGACAAAGGAAGAAATTTTCATGAACTATGAAGTTTTAAAGGAAAAGTACGGTGCCGAAGCAGACAGTTTCCCTCTTGGTGCCGTTGGTATATTCAATGTTACGGATAAAACAAAGGTGGGATTGCAGCAGATTATGGCTGGTTCCAGAAATTGGGAAGTCCAATATATCAGCAGAAAGGACATATTCTCTTTGACTGAGGAATGTGCCAAAATTACGGATATTCCATATGTTATGGATGCGTATAGGGAAGAAGCACTCGGTATAATTGATTCTTGATAACTTCCATTACAATAGGGTATGCAATATGCTTTCAATTGATAATCTCTTTGCCAGTGAATTTCATGCACGCTTTAAAGTGTTTCATGAATTGATGACTATCAAGGTCAGAGAGATCCTGCTGGTTTCCAGTCTTTATGATGCGTTTATTATGGAAGAGGACGGCAGGCTTGCATCAAGGATTATGAATGAATATAAAGGGTTAAATCTTAGCCAGCCACCTAGGTTCACCCGGAAGTCGTCTGCCAATGAAGCTTTAGATCTCCTGAAAAAAAAAAAATTCGACATGGTCATAACCATGCCGCATCTTGATGAAATGGACGCCTTTTCTTTGGGCCTGGAAATCAAAAAAATCAAACCTGGTCTTCCCGTAATCCTTCTTGCCCACAGCCCAAGAGGTATTTATCCCCTTCCTGAAAATAAAGATTGCAGTGGGGTTGACAAAATATATATTTGGTCCGGAAATTCCAACCTGCTTCTGGCATTGGTAAAAAATATGGAAGATCACCTGACCGTTGCGCATGATACCAGTAAAGCAAATGTCAGGGTATTGATATTGGTTGAAGATTCCCCAGTTTATTATTCGTCTTTTCTGCCGCTGATTTATAAAGAGATCGTCACTCAGACGCAGGCTGTTATGGAGGTGGGGCTTAACGAAGAACACCGTCTGCTCACCATGCGTGCCAGGCCAAAAATACTGCTGGCCGAAAATTATGAAGAGGCCTTGGATCTCTACCAAAAATTTCGCGACTTTGTATTCGGCGTAATATCGGACACCCGCATCCCCAAGGACGGTAAAATAGTGGCCGACGCAGGTGCCCGGTTGTTATCCCTGATAAGACAGGATCTTCCTGATCTTCCTTTACTCCTCCTTAGCGCTGAACCGGAAAACATGGCAAAGGCGACTGAGATACCGGCAGTATTTCTGGATAAAAACTCTCCAAATCTTCTGGCAGAAATACATAATTTTTTTCTGACCAAATTGGGATTTGGAGATTTTGTCTTTCGCACACAGACTGGTGCAGAGATCGACAGGGCCACTAATCTTCTTCAGCTTCAAGGAAAAGTAGCTCAAATATCGGATGAATCCCTATTGTATCATGCAAAGCGAAATCATTTTTCCAACTGGATGATTGCCCGTTCAGAGATCGCCCTAGGTTCCAAATTTCGTGATGTTAAGTCTGATGACTTTAGCAATACTGAAGACTTGAGACAATATATTGTCTCTAGTATTCGTCGATTACGTAAATTGCGTCAAAAAGGGATTATTGCCAAGTATGACCCGGATCATTTTGATCCATATGTTCGGGATTTCGTGAAAATTGGCGAGGGTTCCCTGGGCGGTAAAGGAAGAGGATTGGCATTTATGTCAGCTCTTCTTGAGGATAATCAGGATATATATGAGAAATACCCTGAATTTAATATCCTTATTCCAAAAACCTTGGTCATCGGTACTGACTGCTTTGAATTGTTCGTATTTCAAAATAGACTTCAAGGCTTTGCAAACGATGGTTTTTCCGACCAGGAAGTAGCTGAAGGTTTTTTAAAGGCGAAATTGCCTGAATGGTTGAACAAACAACTTGAAACGTTCCTATCTCAGGTTCTATACCCTCTTTCCGTCCGTTCTTCAAGTCTCCTTGAAGATGCGCAATTTCACCCTTATGCAGGTCTTTATCAGACGTACATGATTCCAAACAATCATCCCGACCTCTCTAAAAGGCTTCACCATCTCGTAAGGGCCATAAAACTTGTATATGCATCTACCTATTTTGAAGGCCCCAAGGCATTTGCAAAAAATACAATCAATAAAACCCAGGAAGAGGCAATGGCTGTTGTTATTGAACAGATTGCCGGAACCGAGTACGGAGACTATTTTTATCCGGACATTTCAGGGGTTGCACAGTCCCATAATTTTTATCCGGTTTCCTATATGAAACCCGAAGATGGAATTGTACATCTTGCTTTGGGTTTTGGTAAAACAGTAGTGGAAGGGGAGAAAACTCTGCGCTTCTCACCTAAATATCCGGCCATATTACCCCAGTTTTCCACCGTTGATGATATCCTGTCAAATGCCCAGAGGTTTTTTTATGCCTTAAAGATTAAAAATAATTTTAAAGAGCTTGATTTTGACAATTATTCCAACCTGGAAAAAAGAGAAGTGGATGAAGCTGCAGACGAATTTCCGGTTAAATCCCTTGCAGGTACGTATATTCCGGACGAACATCGTATAAGGGATACGGGGTATATGCCGGGTCCCAAGATTTTAACGTTTGCCTCGGTATTGAAATATAAATTGATCCCTTTGCCTGAACTGTTGTGCGATTTTTTGGAGCTGGGGCGTAAAAGCATGGGAACTCCAGTTGAAATTGAGTTTGCTGCTAATTTAAGTCCAACTAAAGGGGAAAAGAGTAATTTTTTCTTTCTTCAGATGCGACCTATGGTGGCTGATGAAAATCGGTATGGAGTGCCGATAACCCGGGAAGATTATGAAAATGCCTTTTGTATTTCTTCCCAAGCCCTGGGCAGTGGGAAAAATAATCAGATCGCAGATATTGTTTATGTCAAACCTGATGATTTTAAGCTGCAGAAAACAGTTAAAATGGTGGATGAGATAAACCGTATAAATGCCGATTTGTTGAAGGTAAAACGTCCATACCTTCTCATTGGACCAGGAAGATGGGGTTCTGCGGACAGATGGCTTGGTATCCCTGTCCAGTGGCGGAATATTTCAGGTGTTAGTGCTATTATTGAAATCAGGAATGAACAATTACAGGCTGATCCTTCACAAGGGTCTCATTTTTTTCAGAACATTACTTCTCTGGGCATACCTTATATTACTGTTACCGAAGGTTCGGAAGATTCTCTTGATTGGAAATGGCTTGATTCCTTGTCCAGCATAACGGAAACAACTTTTCTTCGTCATGTAAGGCTGGAAAAACCTATGGTTTTAAAAATCGATGGCAGGAAGTCTCAATGCGTAATTATTGCGACTTGATAAAAATATCAAGTTTTTGTGTGTTACGCGTTTGATAAAGACGTAAATTTAAATTTGTCAGACGGCATATTATTAATTAACAGGAGGTTAACAGTGACAAACATTTTAGATGTGGTAAAATCCAAGGATCCGGATCAGAAAGAATTTCATCAGGCTGTAACTGAAGTATTGGAAACGGTTCAGCCTGTTTTGGATAGAAATCCTGAATTTCGTCAGGCTGCTATTCTGGAGAGAATCGTGGAACCTGAAAGGTTAATTATGTTTCGTGTCCCGTGGATGGATGATCAGGGGCAGGTACAGGTAAATCGTGGTTTCAGGATAGAAATGAACAGCGCTATTGGGCCATATAAAGGCGGATTGCGTTTTCATCCATCAGTAACCCTGAGCATTCTCAAATTTTTGGCTTTTGAGCAGGTCTTTAAAAACGCCCTGACCACCTTGCCGATGGGAGGAGGTAAGGGAGGTTCAGACTTTGATCCCAAGGGAAAATCCGATAATGAAGTGATGCGATTTTGTCAAAGTTTCATGTTAGAACTTTTTCGACATATCGGTCCCAATACGGATATTCCGGCCGGCGATATTGGAATAGGGGCCAGGGAGATCGGTTTTCTTTTTGGCATGTACAAGAAATTACGGAATGAATTCACTGGTGTTTTGACCGGCAAGGCTCTGGCATGGGGCGGGAGCTTGATTCGTCCAGAGGCAACCGGATATGGATGCGTCTATTTTGCAGCTGAAATGTTGTCCACCAAATATGACAATTTTGAAGGCAAATCCTGCCTTGTTTCAGGCTCCGGGAATGTTGCCCAATATACTGTGGAAAAGATAAATGAACTAGGCGGTAAAGTGGTAACCCTTTCTGATTCCACAGGATATATTTTTGATGAAGAAGGCATTGATAAGGACAAGCTTGACTTTGTTATGCGCTTAAAAAACATCAGGCGCGGCAGAATCAAAGAGTACATTGAAAAATATTCCGGAGCGGTTTATACGGAAGTGGATACTTCTCTTGACCACAATCCATTGTGGGATCATAAAGCGGACTGCGCCTTCCCCAGTGCGACACAAAATGAGATCAATGAAAAGGATGCTAATAACTTGGTAAATAATGGAGTAAAACTTGTTGCTGAGGGCGCTAACATGCCTTCAACGCCGGAAGCTATTGATATTTTTGTTGAAAACAAGCTTCTTTATGCTCCGGGTAAAGCAGCCAACGCCGGAGGGGTAGCCGTATCAGGTCTTGAAATGGCACAGAACAGCATGCGTATAAGCTGGCCCAAGGAAGAGGTGGACAACCGCCTCAAGATAATCATGAAAAGTATTCATCAAAGTTGTGTAGATGCATCTGAGGAATACGGCGCTCCCGGCAATTACATGGTAGGCGCTAACATTGCAGGTTTTGTTAAAGTAGTGAATGCAATGCTGGATCAAGGGCTTGTATAAAAAAAACAGTAACTAATCAGGTTCGTGATTAATCGGCGCTCAGATTGTGGAGGTTCCCGGGCAGAAGCCCGGGAACCTGGAGAAACAAAAGATTAACCCTGTAATCAGCCTACCTGGACATTGTTATTGATAAAATCAACAATAACATCGATATTGGTCTCGACCCCAAAGACTGCGTCAGCGCCCATATCCTTTAACTTCCGGACATCAACCCCGGGGATAGTGCCGCCGACAAGAAGCAACTGATCATCCAGTCCTTTTTCTTTGCTCAGATTTATATATTTTTTAGTTAGAGCCAGGTGACTGCCGGATAGTATGCTCAGGCCTACAACGTCAACATCTTCATCCATAGCGGTAGCTACAATATTCGGTATTTTCTGGTGCAAACCGGTATAGATCACTTCCATGCCGGCATCTCTTAACGCCCTTGAAATAAACTTGGCCCCGCGATCATGACCGTCCAGCCCAGGTTTGGCAAGCAATACCCTGATTTTTCGTTGTCCCATAATTTTCACTCCTTGAATCAAGCTATATTCTTTGTGTTGAAAAAATATAATCATACTGATAAACATTTAAAAGTTAATAAACTCAAAATCATTATTAACCTAATATAAAAGGATGCTTGTCATGGATTGCCAATACATCACTGATAAATCAGGCGTTCCGGTTTCTGTAATAATTTCAATTTCAGAATGGGAATCAATTCAGAAACAACTCCGGCATAAGTCTGAAAAAAAATCAATAAAAAACATAAAAAATGAAATCAAACTCCTAACAGAAAAATACAAAAGTGTACGACCATTCAAATCAATTTCAGACCCATCAGCATGGCAAAAAGGAATTAGAGATGAATGGTAAGAAAGCTCTGATCGATAGTAATATTATCATTTATCTTTCAAAGCAGGATCTTCCCCTGAATTTTTTTGATGCGTTAGATGATTTATATATTTCAATAATTACATACATGGAAATTCTTGGATATGCATTTGAAAGTCTGAATGAAGAAAAATATATTAGGGAGTTACTGGGAATATTTGGAGTTATTTATATTGATCAGGAAATAGCTGATACGACAATTAACATTAGAAAAAAAAGCAAAATAAAATTACCTGATGCAATTATCGCTGCCACTGCAATTTCAGAAGGTCTTGATCTTGTAACAAGAAATGTTGAAGATTTTAAAAATATAGATGTAAAGTTGATTAATCCATTCCAAAAATGAATTAAAAAGCACTTGAATAACATCGAAGAATAGAAAATCTATGTTATTGATAAAATCAACAATAACATCGATATTGGTCTCGACCCCAAAGACTGCGTCAGCGCCCATATCCTTTAACTTCCGGACATCAACCCCGGGGATAGTGCCGCCGACAAGAAGCAACTGATCATCCAGTCTTTTTTCTTTGCTCAGATTTATATATTTTTTAGTTAGAGCCAGGTGACTGCCGGATAGTATGCTCAGGCCTACAACGTCAACATCTTCATCCATAGCGGTAGCTACAATATTCGGTATTTTCTGGTGCAAACCGGTATAGATCACTTCCATGCCGGCATCTCTTAACGCCCTTGAAATAAACTTGGCCCCGCGATCATGACCGTCCAGCCCAGGTTTGGCAAGCAATACCCTGATTTTTCGTTGTCCCATAATTTTCACTCCTTGAATCAAGCTATATTCTTTTTTGCTTTTTTATTAAAAAGGTCGAAACCTTATACTGGTTCAACAAACTCACCAAATACATTTTTGAGTGTTGCGACTATCTCCTCAACCGTTGCATAAGCCTTGACCGCATTGATCAGTAAAGGCATCATATTATCCGTGCCTTCGGCCGCAACCTTTAAAATTTTAAGAGTCTCCCCTACCTTCACATTGTCTCGTTCTTTTTTTAACTGTTTTACCCTGGCAATTTGACGTTCCACCGCTTCTTCATTCGCCTGGTGTATCTGGATTTCTTCAATGTCACCTTCCATTGCAAACTTGTTTACACCAACAACAATATGTTCTCCGCTCATTTTGGCCTTGGTCGTATCGTATGCTACCCGGGCCATCTCACTCTGAATATAACCTTTTTCAATCAATTCTATAACAGTACCCTTGCTCTCCAGTTCCACCATATATTTCCTAGTCTCTTTTTCTATAAGGTCGGTCAGCCATTCAATATAATACGAACCGGCCAATGGGTCTACG
The DNA here is from genome assembly GCF_028752835.1 of Desulfosarcina sp. BuS5. NCBI lineage: Bacteria > Pseudomonadati > Thermodesulfobacteriota > Desulfobacteria > Desulfobacterales > Desulfosarcinaceae > Desulfosarcina > Desulfosarcina sp. BuS5. The sequence goes on along the minus strand of NZ_CP087952.1, from coordinate 3,728,343 downwards.
GTATTTGCTACTCCGGATTCATGGGCGATAATCTGCTGGGTTCTAAGACCTAAAAGAGCTGTTTTCTCTGTGGGAATAGCGTAAGCCTCATCATATGCAGGTGTAAAATAGGACTGAACGCCCCCCAGAACACCTCCCAGGGTCATCAAAGTCAGACGTATGATATTATTTTCCGGCTCCGCGTGTGTCAATTCATCGCCGCATCCGGCCGAAAAGACTCTGAACATCATGGATTTAGGATCCTTGGCGCCGAACCTCTCCTTCATTATGCTGGCCCAAAGTTTTCTGGCGGCCCGGTGTTTTGCTACTTCTTCAAAGAGATTCACATGGTTGACCACAAGATAACTCAGCCTGGGAGCAAAATCATCAACATCAATGCCGCGGTCGACTATAGTCTGAATATACTCTATTCCATTGAGCATCATAAAGGCAAGTTCCTGGATCAGGCTTGCGCCCCCGCTCCTGTAATGGCCTCCTGAAATACTGATGGCATTGAACCTGGGCACCTCTTTCATACAAAAGACGATGCTGTCGGCAATTAACCTGACTGAAGGTTTGGGCGGAAAAATATATGTTCCCCTGGCAACATATTCCTTCAGGATATCATTCTGGACGGTCCCTCCGACCTTTTCCCGCGGGACTCCCTGCTTTTCTGCGGCAGCAACATACATCGCGAGAATTATAGGCGCAATGCCGTTAATCGTAAAAGATGTGGTAACTTTTCCCAGATCTATCCCGTCAAAAAGAATCTCCATATCTTTTAAAGAACTTATAGCAACGCCTACTCTTCCAATCTCTTCCTTGATATCTTCATTATCAGAATCATACCCCATCTGGGTCGGCAGATCAAAAGCGACGCTCAAACCCATATTACCCTGCTCAATTAGATATTTGTAACGAGCATTAGATTCATCTGCCGAATCACATCCGGCATACTGCCGCATGGTCCACAATCTTCCGCGATACATGGAGGGATAAGCCCCACGGGTAAATGGATACTCACCAGGGAACCCTATATCCTTATTATAATCGATATGCTGAATATCAGCAGGTGTAAAAAGCACCTCAACATTTTCATCCACCCCTTCAATTATCGGTTTAACATCCTTTTTATAGGGCTTCTTGTTAAGGAGCTCTCTTTTCCATCTTTCCTTTTCCTTTGCAATATCTTCCAAAACAGTCATTCTTCTCCCCCCTGTTTTTGCCGCCGGCATTCTCCGGTCGTGTGTAATAGATTAATGACAAAGCTCCAGGAGTTCTGTAACATCCTGCAGCTTATCAAGATTTTTAACCAAATCTATCAATTTATCAACATTTTGAACCGGAATAACATTGATTGCCAAATCCTTAAATTTTTCCCCAAGCTCTATATATGAAATCGGATTTAAGGGACTCCCCTTAGGGGCATCCGTCTCGGCCCGGTATTCAGCGCCGTCTTTCATTTTCACTAAAGCTTTGGCGCGAAAATCTAATTCCAAATCAGGGATAATATTAAGTTTAACTTTTTTACGTAAAGTAACAAGCTGGGGATTATTAACCTTTTCATCCGTAAATTTATCTATCCCGGCTTCTCCGTCGGATAGAGCCAGGGCAGCGCAGAAATATACACTGAACTTGCCTTCCAGCCCGCTTTTGGGATCAATCTCTCCGGAAGCGTCACCTGCTATTTTGGTGACGTCCAATAGTATCTCCGCAACATCTTCGATATTTATGTTTTCCCTCCGGCGGATCTCCTTCATTAAATCGATGGTTGAATGTGTTGCGCCGCATGAAGCATAAGGTTTAAAACTAATGGTGGGTAGATGAAAAAATTCTCCTAGTTTGTCCACCATCTTATCCATATCCGGCTCGTCAGAAAAAAGATCCATAAAGCCGTGTTTACCCTCAAGAATATTCTGGGAACACTCAAAACCTTTTTGAGCCAGAATAGCTGCCAGGACCCCATCCATGGAGGCTTTTCCGGCGTGAAATGATTTTCCCATATTTCCAAAAACCAGCCTGAGGCCGCCGGCAGTGGTTCCTGCTATTCCGAATGCATTGCCAAGTGTTTCAACATCAAGATTAAGAAGCTTGCCGGCACCGGCTGCAGCGCCGAATTTACCGAGCGTGGAAGTTGCGTGCCAGCCCCGGTCATAATGAAGTCTTTTAGCTCCGTATCCGACCCGGACCATTATATCAAAAGCGATAATCAAAGCTGTAACAAGATTTTGGCCGCTTAATTTTTTATATTCGACAACTGCTAAAACAGCAGGCAAAAAAGCAACTGTAGGATGACTAAGAGTCGGTCCGTGGTAATCGTCCATATCGAGCACATGGGACATTGATCCGTTAGCCAGAGCAGCCTTAAGCATATCCGTCTTAATTCCTTTGCCGATAATTGTAGCCTGTTGCGGGCCGTTTTCTCCGTCAAGTTCAGTAATCATATCCGCCATGACGGAGCCCATCTTCTTCCTGGAGCCTGCCAGGGTTACTCCCAGCCAATCGAGAAAAACGAGTTTGCTGTGCTCTATAACATCCGCAGGTATATCATTATATGAAGTATTACATACAAATTCCGATAGTTTTCTGGTTGGCATCGGATTCTCCTTCCAAGGAACGAGGACGAAATAACTTCCCCAACTATGCATCACATCTTCAGGCCATCTTTATGCCTACTTGTGGAATTTATTTCGTCCCCATTCCTTACCCACCACTTTATATAGATTGTCAGATAATAACCTAATTTTAAAATTTGGCACAAGGCCAGCGGGGGTAGGGGTTCAAAATCTTGGCCCCCTACTCCGACGACCGATAGCGCAGTAAAATTATTTATGTGACAATCTATAGTTCGTTACCCCAGATAGTTACGCCGATAACACAGTTAGGAGGAAAGCCTCCGAGATTCTGTGTAAGCCCAAGTCTCGGATTTTTAATTTGACGTTCTCCGGCTTTACCCTGAAGCTGTTTATAAACTTCATAGGTCATTCTGATGCCGGAAGCGCCGATCGGATGCCCGAAACTTTTCAGCCCGCCGTCAGTTTGGCACGGAATCTGGCCGTCCAGATTATAAAAACCGGCATCAACATCATCTTTGGCCTTGCCCCTGGGAGATATCTGCAGGTCCTCATATATAACCAGCTCTGTAATAGAAAAACAATCATGAACTTCCATCATGCTTATCTCTCCCCTGGGATTTTTTACTCCCGCCTCTTCATATGCTCTCACGCCGCAGCGATAGGTTGTTTCTACATGGGTTCCGTCCCACTGATTAAAGCGATATTCTTCTTCCGGGCTGACAGCGATCTGCTGGGCCTTGGAATAAAGCGGGTCGGGACGAAATTTTTTCGCGTCTTCGGCTCTGACAACAATAGCAGCGGCAGCACCTTCCGTTACCCCGCAGCAATCGAAAAGACCTAAGGGCCAGGCAATCATAGGAGCATTCATGATTGTCTCCACATCGACTTTCCTTCTCAAATGCGCCTTGGGAGTCATAGCTCCGTTGGCATGGCTTTTGGCCGATATTTTGGCCAGAGTTCTTTTCCCCTCTTCCGGAGAAAGTCCGTACCGGTCAAAATACTTGGTAGCCAACATGGCGAATAGTCCAGGTGCCGTAACATTGGGAAATACCTGGCGATTATAAATGCCCCGCAACTGACTGAAATCAGGCAAACCCCCATAGCCGATATCCTTTAATTTTTCCACGCCCAGAGCCAAGGCGATATCGCACGCTCCGGAAGCAACCGCATAACTTGCCGCCCGGATTGCTTCGGTTCCACTGGCGCAGAAATTTTCTACCCTGGTTATGGGAATAAATGGTAATTTCAAAGCGCCGGCCAGGGGAATGGCGCTTTTGCCCACGTTAACCTCGTCAAAGCAGCTTGAAAACCAGGCTGCGCCAATATCCTTCTTTTCTATGCCTGCATCTTCAATTGCTTCTTGAAAAGCCTCGGAAGCCAGAGATTCATGGCTTCTGCCAAAATGCTCTCCAAATTTGGTACATCCCATACCAATAATTGCAACTTTATTTTTAATACCTTCAGCCATTTCTATTACTCCTTATCTTCAAATGATTATCCTTTAAAGGGCGTTGCTTTCCAGAAATAACCGGAAAGACCACGTGCCTGATCAAGATATTTTCTTCTGAAAGTCATTTGCAAAGACTGTCCCACCTTAAGATCATCCATCTTGCAGTCAGTGATATCAAACCAGTATCTTCCTCCTCCTTCAAAATCGACGATACCGTAAAGTCCCGGAGGAGATTCTGTAAAAGCCAGATGATCGGCAGTATAGGTAAAAAGCTTGGCAACCTTGTCCGAAAATGAGTAGTCTTCCATCTTTTCCACTGCCCCGCAGCCAGGATTAACGCAAACAGACTCGCGTGGAAACTGAGGTGTGCCGCATTCCCTGCATTTAGACCCAACCAGTTTTATAATTGCATTCTGTTCTCTCCACAGAAGTGACTGGCTGGTAGGAGCAACCTCTTCCCCGCGTATTCCGATTTCCTTGTCGAGCATCCCCTTGAAAGAAAGATATTGAGTATAAGACTCAAGCTCTGTTTTATAATCAAGATTTTTCTGTAATTTGTTTCTTGATTTTATTTTTGTTATCTCATCCGTAATTTCCAAAATTAATGCATCGCTTCCGCTGCCGATGCTTGCCACCAGAATTTTATCGCCCGGTTTGGCTTTATCCAGAGCTCCCGCCAGAAGAAGCAAAGAATGGGCAGAGCCTGTATTGCCCACCTCATTCAGCAAAGGTGCCTGAACTTTTTCATAATCTACACCTAATTTTTTGGCCAGACCAATATGATCTTTAATACCTATCGGAGGATAGATCACCTTGGAGATATCATCCATCTTGAGTCCGCATTTATTCAGGACCCCGTTAATGGCTTCAGGCAGTATCTTGGTGTAACCTTCTTCCCTGATCCATCGTTCTTCCCAGGTTCGAATATACTTATCTCCAGTAATCCTTCTATGATCCGCAAAATCATATGAGACCGAATAAGAACCAACAAGGGATGCGATAACGCCTTTACTGCCCACCACCAAAGCGGCGGCCCCGTCTCCCAGCAGTTGTTCATGTATTCCGCCCGCCTTGGCAAGACGCATGTCGGAAGCGCAAACCATTGTAGTATCTTCGTTCGACCCCCCTAAAGCCGCTATCAAAGCAGTTGTGCCTGACTTGAGGCAGCCGGAGAAATCCGCAGTTCTGGTACTGGGAGACAAATTGAGCGCTCCCGCGGCGATAGATGAATTGGCCCTCTCCAGATTAGGAAAAGTTGTGGAAGCAAGATATAAACTGTTTATCTTTTCCCTCTCAATATCGGTAAAGCAGTCCATGCCGGCGGCAACAGCCAGTGTCAAACTGTCTTCATCAAAATTGGCCACAGCCTTTTCCCCTTTTGCAATACCTGCCGTTCCGGGATTAAACCACATCATAGCCTTGAAAATGGTTTCACGTTTAAGCCGATTATATGGCATATAGATTCCGTAAGCTGTAATTCCTCTCATTTTACCTGCTCCTTCCTGAAAAAAATATTAATAGTTTCCCGGTCTGTTATTTAAAAATTTTACTTTAATTTAAGTCTTGCCGGCCTTCCTGACAAAATTCACAATATCTTTCAGAGATGACCCCGGCCCAAAGACCTCTGCAACCCCCATTTTTTTCAGTTTGGGGACGTCATCCGGCGGAATAGTGCCGCCAACCATAACAATCGTATCTTTCAAATCATTTTCTTGCAACAGTTTGACCACTTCAGGGGCCAGAATCAGATGATTGCCGGACAGGGAACTTAAACCGATTACATCAGCATCCTCCTGTATTGCTGTTTCGACAATTGCATCCGGCATCTGATTGCCCATATAGACCACCTCGTTCCCGGCATCACGTATGGCACGGGCAACAACCACACTTCCCCGCCAGTGTGCATCCATGCCAAGACGCGCTATAATAACCTTAACTGCTTTTTTCATATTCCGAATCTCCTTAGGGAACTGGAAAAAAATAATATACCTATATCGTGCAGAACTTTTGTTCGTCTTCAAGGCGTGATGGCAGGTGCATAGCAAGGGCTATTGCAACGTAGAAGACGGGCAAAAGGGCAAGCCGGATGGGTAAATTATTTTTTGAAAGTTCCTTTAATATTATTTTAAAAAACATAAGGTGTTGTTTATTAAAAGAGTGGCGGGTCCCATATTCCGTATTTCTCCCTGAGTTTCTTGGTTATCTCTCCCTCGGTGATATTGGCCTGAACAAATTCAACTATCACTTCCATAAGGTTATTCTCCTCATCGCAACATCGTGATATGGCATCCAGGGCCTTTTGAACTGCGGCAGCGCTCCGTTCTTTCTTTATTTTATTTAGTTTTTTCTCCTGAACGGAAACTGTTTCAGGCAATTCAAAAAGTTCGATAGGGAGCACTTCATTTTCAATTACATTGCAATTTACTCCAACAACCGACATCTTCCCGGTTTCAATATTCTGCTGATATTCATAGGCTGCATCCGAAATATTTCTATGAATCCTGCCTGTTTCAGTTGCCTTGACTATTCCGCCGGCCAGGTCAACATCGTATATAATTTTCATTATCTGTTCTTCAAGCTGGTTGGTAAGGCTCTCCACAAAGTATGATCCCCCCAGGGGATCTATAGTTCTGGTCACTCCTGTTTCGAGCTGGAGAATCTGATTAACCCGCAGAGCTGTAATAGACGACAATTCAGTAGGAATACAGAGCCCTTCATCATATCCGTCCACGTGCACAGACTGGGCTCCTCCCAGAACTGCAGCCATGGCATGGTAGGCGGAACGTGCAATATTATTCAGCGGCTGCTGTGCCGTAAGAGCTACGCCTGCTGTCTGCACATGGAATCTGAACGCCATTGAACGTGGATTCTTGGGGTTGTATCTCTCCTTCATTATCTTGGCCCATACCCGCCTGGCAGCGCGATATTTGGCAATCTCTTCAAAAAAATCGTTGTGGCCGCTCATAAAGAAGCTTAACCTGGAAGCAAAATCATCAATATCGAGTCCTCTTTTAATCATCTCTTCCGCACAGGCCAGGGCATTGGAAATAACAAAGGCTACTTCCTGGGGAGCAGTACATCCTGTTTCCCTGTAGTTATACCCCGCAAAACTGACCGGATTCCAGCGCTTGGCATATTTTGCGCAAAACTCAATCGCATCACAGCTTAACTTAAAGGCAAAACTCGGCGGCGAAACTCCGGGAGCAGTTGCCATACAGGTTTCCATCAGAAAATCGTTCTGGCTTGTTCCGATGAGATTATTAAGCGGCACTCCCCGATTCCTGGCATTGGCAAAGTACATCGACTGAATCGTGATGTTGCAGATCGGCTGGCAGGTAACCAGGGAACTGCTAACCTTCTCCAGCGGGATGCCGTCAAAAAGAGTCTCCATGTCTTCCAGGGTGTCTATCGCCACGCCGCCGCGGCCGCAGTCGGCCCGCGCCATGGGGTCTGTAGAATCGTATCCCCGAAGTGTAGGATAATCAAAAATTCCGTTTATTCCGGTTGCGCCTTCTTTCAGCAGCAGCTTGTATCTTTCATTGCTATGCTCGGGAGTACCGAAACCGGCCAATTGCCTCATGGTCCAAGTGCGCCCCCTGTACATGGTCGGATGAACTCCGCGCACAAAAGGGGCTTCCCCCGGAAAACCTAGATCATCAATATAATCCATATCAGCCACATGTTCCGGAGTATACATCGGCTCCACCGGAATGCCGGAAAGAGTCTTATGCTCTTCATCATTATTCGTTTTTTTTTCGAATTCAGAGACCTTTTGTTTCCACCGGTCCCTTGCATCGTCACACTTTTTAATAGAGTCTTGATTAAACAGTTTTGAACTCATGGTCTCTCCTTTACGCCTGAAACCCTGTCATAACAAACAAGAGAATTAGGGGTTGGTTTTATCTTCGGTCACTTATAGATTTCCACATAAATAATTTCACTGCGTTATCGGTCATCGAAGTAGGGGTTCAAAATTTTGAACCCCTACCACATCCGGCCTTGTGCCAAATTTTAAAATCAGGTAATTATCTAAAAATCTATAGAGTTGCGTGTTGAATAGTGAGTGATGAGGAAAACCAGATCGCATCTTTATTCTCAATACTCATACCTCATATCCTGAAATGACCGAAATTAAAAATTTAAAACCTCATCTGAAACGGAATACGGATTAGTAGCTCCTTCAATAATGCTGTTGATGTACTCTTTCTTCTTTCCGGTGCTTTTCAGCTCATTATAAATCTTCCTCTCCATCTTTTCCTTGAATACAACACCCAGTTCCTGTTCCACCCGCGCGAATCTGACTCGATCAATATGATTACCGGCATGCAAATGTGCATCATGCTCCGCTATGGTATCCATGAGTTCATCAATACCCTTAAGATCCTCAAGTTTGGCGGCCATGGAAACGGTTGCTATAACTTTCGGCACCCAGGCCCCCGCTTCAAAACCCGCGGCGGATATGGAGTTCCTCAATTGTCTGAAACTGGTATCGGCGCCTTCTTGGTCAGCTTTATTCAAAACATTGATATCCGCAATCTCCATTATTCCGGCTTTCATGGCCTGAATATCATCTCCCATATTGGGCGTATGGACCAGCAAACAGGTGCCGGCTATATGGATAAGATCAATCTCATCCTGGCCTGCGCCGAGTGTTTCGACTATTACAACATCCATGCCCATGGCCTCCATAATGCGAATTACATCATAAGTGCCCTTGGACAAACCTCCCAGGTACCCCCTGGAGGCCATACTCCTGATAAATACGCCTGGATCGAGGGTGTGGCTCTGCATCCTGATCCTGTCACCCAGCAAGGCTCCACCTGAAAAGGGGCTGCTCGGATCAACAACAATAACCCCTACTTTTTTGTCCTGTCCCCTCAGCTTTCTTACAATATGGTTGGTTAGGGTACTCTTGCCTGCGCCTCCCACACCGGTTACGCCTATAATACGTGCCTGCCCTGAATGGGGATAGATAAGTTTCATGATTTCATGGTGCTCGTCCATCTCATTTTCAACCAGAGTGATAGTACGGGCTGCTATCCGGCGGTCTCCCGTAACTACTCTTTCCACCATTTCAGCCGCACTTAATTTTTTCATCAGAAATAAATCTCCTAACTATTTATATATTTGCACGTTTTTCCGTTTTCATAGCCTGCTCTTCCGCATCTTTCTCGAGCGCAGCTATCTTTTCATCGGAATATCCCAAAATGTCCTTTAAAACTTCATTCCCATGCTGATTGTAAGTAGCGGGCGGCAGATGATCGCCTGTTATCTGATCCTTTATACGTATTGGGCTTGCGATCGCCCGCATCGGCCCGCAAACAGGATGATCCATGTGGATAACATTTTTATTGTGAACAACCTGGGGATCCTCCAAAACCTGGTCGAGGGTATATATCGGCCCTCCGACTATATCGTGCTTATCGAATAACTCCAGCCATTCTTCTGTATTTTTTTCAAGAAGAGTCTCTTCAATAATTTTCTCAAGCTCATTCTTGTTTTCATTCCTCTTATTATTTGTGTCAAACCGCGGATCCGTCAAGAGCCACTCCTTATCTATTGCGGTGGCAAGTCCGGGCCATGAAGGACCAAGGGTTATATAACCGTCTTTAGTCGCAAATGCTCCTATTATGACATTAGGATGCCTTTTCCCCTGGGGCTGCGGCGGCTTACCGGATAAAAAGTAGTTCTGAAAATGATTGGACATGAGAGACATGGTAGAGTCAATCAAGCTGACTTCCACTTTTGAACCTTTGCCCGACTTCTGCTTCTCATAGAGCGCAACCACTACTCCCATGGCGCAAAAAAAACCGCCGGCCAGATCAGCTATCGGCAGACCGGGACGCATAGGCCCGCCGCCGGGTTCTCCGCACAGGCTCAAAGCGCCGGCAATACCCTGCACGATATCATCAAAAGCGCCCTTAATTTTATATGGCCCTGACTGACCGTAGCCTGTGATAGAAGCACAAATTATATCAGGATTAATTTTTTTGACGGTTTCATAATCAGCCCCGAGCCTTTCAATAACTCCGGCCCTGAAATTGTCATAAATCACATCCGATACTTTAACCAGATCATAAAAAGCCTGCTTGCCAGACTCAGTGCGCAGATTCAGCGCAATACTCTTCTTATTGCGATTCAAGGCCAAAATATAATAGCTTTCACCTTTGTTATCAGGCTTGACGCCTCTTAACATATCCCCTCTTCCATATGCTTCAATCTTGATAATATCCGCACCAAGATCACCCAGAAGCTGCGAACCGTACGGCCCCGCATGTGCTTGTGACAAATCTATAATTCTTACTCCGCTTAATGGTCCCTGTATTGTCATTTATCCCTCCTATTATGATAGCATAGATTGTCACCTAAATAATTTCACTGCGTTATCGGTCGTCGGAGTAGGGGTTCAAAATTTTGAACCTCTACCACCTTTGGTCTTGTGCCAAATTTTAAAATCAGGTTATTATCTGACAATCTATAGATAATATGTAAAAAAAAATAAAGTCCATAATAGGTTAAAATCCTCCGCTGATTTTCATTAACCCTCCCGATTAATAAAAAGAATTGATTATTATGCCGATTTTCTATAAGAGATGACAAACTTTTTAAATTATCAAACGGAGGTGCATATGGCTTTCGATCCTACAAAGGACAAAGTGTTAAAGCAATGGAAATGCGACGAAACCGGCCTTGTTATTTCAATAAACAGGTACGGCGAAGGGGAAGCAAAAATCCAGATAGGGCCAAGAATTTTTATAAAAAAGGACGGCGGTGAATCACAACGCCGGGCCGGTCGCCTTACCATGGAGGACCTCACATGGTTTTATGAAATGATAGATGAAATTAAAGACGAACTCGCAAACCATGTAACTCCTGAGTAAATGGTAAAAATGAACAATTCTTATTCTATTGTTAATCCGGTTAAAGGAAAAAATTCCCCGGACCCCGGCTTCCGTGTCATTATTATAAGTGACAAAAATGACCTTGACAAGCTATCTTCCTTGCTTGACCTGAAACAAGACGCTGCTTTCTTGCTTATGAATAGCAACTTCTATTGCGGTAAAGGTTTTTCTCAAGCATTTTCCCTGGCAGGGCCGGTAATCGGAGCATCATATGCCGTCTTGCTGCTCGAAACCCTTATTGCCTGGGGCGCTCGTGAAATAATATTCTTCGGCTCATGCGGGGCTATTTCACGAAGTGCAAAAATAGGTGATATTATAGTTCCCACATGCTCTATTATAGATGAAGGTGTCTCAAAACATTATAATGGCCAGTGGCTTAAGGCATCCAAAAACTGGCCGGAAAATTATGAAGGCGAAGATGCCCTGGCATACCCTTCTGATAATTTAACCAAGATAATTAAAAACGAATTATCAAAAAACGGGCTTAACTTTAAATCCGGTATGATTTGGACAACAGATGCCGCCTTCATGGAGACCTATGAAAAAGTGAAATACTTTCAGCAAAAGGGGGCACTGGGAGTAGAGATGGAAACATCCGCTCTTTTTACCGTGGGCAATTACAGGGGAGTTGAAACAAGTGCAATACTTGTTGTGTCCGATGAACTATCCACATATACTTGGTGCCATGGTTTCAGCGCAGCGCGATATAAAAAAAGCCGCAAAAAGATAATAGAGAGTTTAAGCGCTTTATGCAAAAAAATATAGATGGACTGACAATCAGCAAAATCGAATTTTTACGAAAAGAACTCCACAAACATAATTACCTCTATTATATTAAAGACGATCCTGAAATATCCGATTCCGAATATGACCGGATGATGAAAGAATTAATCGAGCTTGAAAAGTCTTATCCCGATCTTTCAAGCCCCGATTCACCGTCCATGCGTGTAGGAGCCCCGCCCTTATCAGTATTTGCAACTACGGAACATACCATTCCGATGCTCAGCCTTGATAATGGGTTTGATGACAGCGACGTCTTGACGTTCGATAAAAGAATAAAAAAAAATCTTAATACAAGCGATGAGATTCTATATACGGCAGAACCTAAATTAGACGGTATAGCCGTTGAGCTTGTTTATGAAAATGGCAGGCTGTCAAGAGCTTCAACCCGCGGAGATGGAACCAGGGGGGAGCTTATAACGGAAAATATCAGAACTATTCGCTCGGTTCCCCTGCTCCTGCAAAATTCGGATAAAATCAAAACACCCGCCCTTCTTGAAGTCAGGGGTGAGGTTGTAATGGGACATGCCGGATTTAAAAAGCTTAACCGCAATCAGCTTGCGAACAACCTGAATATCTTTGCAAATCCAAGAAATGCCGCGGCTGGTTCCCTGCGTCAATTGGACTCAAAAATAACTGCGCAAAGGCCCCTGGAAATTTTCGTTTACGGTATCGGAAGAGCAACGAATATTTTTGCTGAATCACACTGGGAGTATCTTTGTATTTTAAAAAAACTCGGATTCAGGATCAACTCTCTTATAAAATCCGGTCTGACAATTAAGGCTGTAATTGAGTATTACAGGGAAATTTCTGAAAAAAGAAATTCTCTGCCATATGATATTGACGGTGTTGTTTTAAAGGTCGACAGCCTGAAAATGCAGCAATCATTGGGTGCAACGTCCAGGAGCCCCAGGTGGGCAATAGCATACAAGTTCGCAGCCATGCAAGAAACCACTAAAATTATCGATATTGATGTACAGGTGGGACGTACAGGGGTCCTGACTCCTGTCGCAATTCTTGCTCCTGTAAATATAGCCGGCGTTAATGTCACCAGGGCCACACTTCATAATGAAGACGAGATCAAACGCAAAGATATCAAAACAGGAGATACTGTTCTGGTACAGCGGGCTGGGGATGTAATACCTGAAATTGTAAAGGTGATCGATTCCGGACGCACAGGTGATGAACAAAAATTTTCCATGCCTGCAAACTGCCCTGTCTGCGGAGCTGAAGTTGTACGTGAAAAAGATGAATCTGCTGCAAGATGCGTAAACACAGATTGTCCCGCACAAATCAAGGAAAGGATAAAGCATTTTGCATCAAAAGCTGCCTTTGATGTGGAAGGCCTTGGCGATAAACTTGTTGAACAGCTTGTAGAGAAAAAAATCTGCACTTCATGTGCGGATATTTTTTATCTAAACATTGAAAAACTGAAAACCCTTGACCGTATGGGAGATATCTCTGCAAAAAATATAATAAAAGCAGTTGAGAAAAGTAAGAAAATCTCATTTTCCAGATTTATCTATGGGCTGGGCATACGTCATGTGGGTGAACACCTGGCAAAAATACTTGCGGATCATTATAACAGCTTTGACGGGCTTGCAAAGAAGCTGCCTGAGGAGATAGAGGCTGTGGAAGGGATAGGCCCGGTTGTGGCCGAAAGCATCTTCAATTATTTCAGGCAGGATAAAAACCTGGAAATAATAAATAGCATTATTAAAAGCGGTGTAAAGGTCATTTATGAATCTGCAAAAAAAAAAGGTACGCTTGAAGGCAGCGCTTTTGTAATAACCGGCGTACTTGAAACCTGGACGAGGAGCCGGATAAAGAAAATTATCGAATCCGCCGGCGGCCGTGTCAATAGTTCCTTAAGTCACAAAACAGACTACCTGCTTGCGGGCAAATCAGCAGGCTCCAAACTAACCCGCGCAAAAACCCTTGGCATAAAAATCATTGATGAAGATAAATTCAAGTCCATGCTTGACTCTTGATTAGGCAAAAGAAAAGGGGCAGCAATATTTGCTAACCCCTTGAATTTGTTATGGCGGGAGTGACGAGACTTGAACTCGCGACCTCTGGCTTGACAGGCCAGCGCTCTAACCGAAACTGAGCTACACCCCCCTGAAAAATGTTATATATTTACTATTTTTTGATGGTAGGCGGAACAGGGCTTGAACCTGTGACCCTCGGCTTGTAAGGCCGATGCTCTCCCAACTGAGCTACCCGCCCAGAAAAAAAATATTTAGAAAAAAATGAATAATACAAGCTAAACATATTTATGTCAAGAATAAATTAAACTTTTGCCATTCAGATATTTTTATTTAATTTATCCTTTATTTAATTTATCGAGGTACTCTGCTCGACATTATCAGCCATTATGTCTAACTTTATATCATTATTTGTAAAAAATTTATCACCCGGACTGATTACTAACGCATGGGGAAGAACCTCATCCATATTCTCAACAAATATAATTTCTATTTGTTTTAAAACATTGGAAGGGATATCCTTTAAATCTTTTTCATTCTCCCTGGGAATGATAACCTTTTTTATCCTCCCCCTATGAGCGGCAAGAATCTTCTCTTTTAATCCTCCAATGGGAAGAACCCGCCCCAGGAGAGTTATCTCACCCGTCATGGCCAAATCGCGGCGGGCTGATCTTTTTGTAACAGCGGAGACAAGAGAAGTGCATATGGCAATACCGGCAGAAGGACCATCCTTTGGTGTAGCTCCTTCAGGCACATGTATGTGGATATCATATTTATTGTAAAACTCATTATCTATCTGGAGAATTTCTGAACGGGAACGCACATAACTCACAGCCGCCCTGGCTGATTCTTTCATAACATCGCCGAGAGTGCCGGTTAAAATCAACTCACCCTTACCCGGCATAATTAACGTCTCGATGCTGAGCAATTCTCCGCCGACCTTTGTCCAGGCAAGACCTGTAACCATTCCGATCTGATCATTTTTCTCGATCTCTCCATGTTTAAAAGGGGGAGGACCAAGAAATTTTACCACCGAATTAGCTGTTACTTTGTATGAAGTGGTATCTTGACTATCTTTAGTATTATTGACAACTTCCCTGGCAATTTTACGGCAAATAGAAGCGATTTCACGCTCCAGGTTTCTCACCCCGGCTTCTCGTGTATAACGCTGTATGATTTTGTGAACAGCATTAGGAGTAAACCGAATATTATTACCATCAAGCCCATTAACCGAGATCTGTTTTGACAACAAGAATTTATCGGCTATATGATATTTTTCATACTCGGAATAACCGGATAATTGTATAATCTCCATTCTGTCCTGCAATGGAAGAGGTATATCGAGGGTATTTGCTGTTGTTATAAAAAGTATGTCCGACAAATCATAGTCAAGATCAAGATAATGATCGTTAAATGAATTGTTCTGTTCGGGATCGAGAACCTCCAGTAACGCCGCAGAAGGATCTCCCCGAAAATCCATACTCATTTTATCTACTTCATCAAGACACATCACGGGATTATTAACACCGGCTTTCTTCAGGGACTGGATTATTTTGCCCGGCATTGAACCTATATACGTCCGCCTGTGACCACGAATCTCAGCCTCATCCCTTACGCCGCCGAGTGAAAGACGAATATACTTTCTTCCCGTAGCCCTAGCAACCGACTTGGCCAAAGATGTTTTTCCTACACCAGGAGGCCCTACAAAGCAAAGAATAGGGCCTTTTATTTTTTGTATCAACAATTGCACTGCAAGGTATTCAAGAATACGTTCCTTAGGTTTTTCCAGACCGTAGTGATCCTCGTCCAGGATAATTTCAGACTTACCTATATCGTCCGCAACCTCGCTGGTTTTCAACCAGGGAAGAGATAAAATCCAATCAATATATACTCGAACAACAGTAGCTTCGGCTGACATAGGCGGCATCAGCTTGAGTTTTTTGAATTCATGGTCAACTTTCTCACGAGCTTCTTCAGGCAGCTTGGCTTTCTTAATCTCCTCCTCTAATTCAGCTAATTCCTCATAGGGAGTATCCTGTTCACCCATCTCTTTTTTTATGGCTCGTATCTTTTCATTAAGGTAATAATTCTTCTGGGATTTCGCCATTTGATCCTGGACACGCCCCTTAACCTTTTCATCAACCCGAAGAACTTCTATCTCAACCTTCATTAAATCAAGAAGCAAGCTTAACCGGTCAGCGATTTTTTGGGTTTCTAAAAGACGAAGTTTCTCCTCTATGGGAAAAGCAAAGTGAGACGACACCGTATCTGTTAACCGGGCAAGATCTGTGATACCAAGAATATTGTTTTTCAGATCATTCGATATATTCTTATTCAATTTGGAATATTCTTTAAATTTATCCTTTATTGCCCTGCCCACAGCGATATGCTCAGGATCCGAGGCATCCACTTCCGTTAGCGGCTCCGCCTCAACCTTGAAAAACTCCTGATTATCTAAAAACTGGATAATTCGTGCCCTGCGGCTCCCTTCGACCATGGCCTTTACAGTTCCATCAGGAAGACGAAGAATCTGCAATACCCTCCCGATAGTTCCTTTCCGGCTGATATCTTTTTCGCCAGGGCTGCTAATACCAGCTTTTTTCTGCGTAGCGAGAAAAATACTTTTATCTTGATTCATAGCTGCGGCCAGCGCACTGATAGACTTAGAGCGGCCCACAAATAGTGGCGCAACTGAATGGGGGAATACCACAATATCCCTAAGGGGCAACAAAGGAATACAAACATTCCCCTCATCGGGTTCATCTGAAATTTTAAAAAATTTAGCCATTTTCACCACAAATTCTAAGCCTGTTTTTTTGTCTGCTCATATACGAGCATAGGCTTTTCATCATTCATAATAACTTCTTCATTAATAACACATTCTTTGACATTCTGAATCGAAGGGATCTCATACATGATATTCAGCATGCTGCTTTCCAGTATTGCACGCAAACCTCTTGCGCCGGCTTTCCGTTTAACAGCCTTTTGCGCAATAGCAGTTAAGGCGCTATCCGTTATTTTTAAATCCACCCCTTCAAACTCAAAAAGTTTTTGGAACTGCTTAACCAAAGCATTCTTTGGTTCTAGCAAAATTCTTACCAGGGACTCTTCACTCAATTCATCAAGTGTTGCTATAATAGGAAGTCTGCCAAGAAACTCAGGTATCAGACCATATTTAATCAGGTCCTCGGGTTGAAGTTTTTTTAAGAGCGCACCTATCTTTTCTTTTTTATTACTTACCACCGTAGCGCCAAAGCCCATAACCTTGGAACCTGTTCGACGCTGAATTACATTATCAAGGCCGTTAAAGGTGCCTCCGCATATAAAAAGGATATTGGAAGTATCGACTTTTACAAAATCCTGCTGGGGATGCTTCCTGCCTCCTTTGGGCGGCACACTGGCAGTTGTACCTTCGATAATCTTGAGCAACGCCTGTTGAACGCCTTCACCTGACACATCACGTGTAATAGAAGGATTGTCGGACTTGCTGGCTATCTTGTCTATCTCGTCTATATAAACAATCCCCCGCTTTGCCTTCTCAACATCGTAATCAGCATTTTGAAGAAGAGAAAGGATAATATTTTCAACATCTTCTCCAACATAACCGGCTTCAGTGAGGCTGGTGGCATCCGCAATGGTAAACGGTACATTAAGAAATCTGGCAAGGGTCTGGGCCAGAAGGGTCTTGCCACACCCGGTGGGGCCTATAAGAAGAATATTGCTTTTCTGGATCTCCACATCTCCTGAGCTTACAGTGGAATCGAGCCGCTTGTAATGATTATAAACGGCAACGGCAAGAGTCTTTTTTGCATCCTCCTGTTCGATAACATAATCGTCGAGCATCTCTTTAATCTCTTTAGGGACAAACAGAGCCTCAGTGCTATCCACGTCTTTCTCATTCTCTTCTTCGATTATCTCGCTGCACAACTGGATACATTCATCACAAATATAAACGGCGGGTCCTGCAATAAGCTTGGTAACCTCTTTCTGATTTTTTCCACAAAATGAACAAAAAAGATTTTCGTTTGGATCTTCTTTTTTTGACATTTTAAGCCTCCTCAGCCTTTGTGAGCTTATCTAAATCACTCCTGCTGGCCATTACATGATCTATCAATCCGTATTCTTTTGCCTCATCTCCTGACATGAAAAAATCACGATCCGTATCCGTATTGATCTGTTCAATCTGCCTCCCGGTATGCAAGGCCAGAATATTATTAAGGGAATCCCTCATACGAAGAATCTCCTTGGCTTGAATAGCAATATCTGATGCCTGCCCCTGTGAGCCTCCCAGGGGCTGGTGTATAAGAATACGCGAATGGGGTAATGCATAGCGTTTGCCGTGTTCTCCGGCGGCCAGCAAAAGTGCGCCCATACTGGCTGCCTGGCCGATACATACCGTCGCTATATCCGGTTTTATATACTGCATCGTGTCGTATACAGCCAGACCGGCCGTAACTACTCCACCGGGGGAATTGATATAAAAATTGATATCCTTATCAGGGTCCTCGGATTCCAGAAAAAGAAGCTGCGCTATAAGAAGATTTGCGATCTCATCATTTATGCCGGACCCAAGAAAGATTATTCTGTCTTTGAGCAGTCTTGAATAGATATCATAAGCGCGTTCACCTCTGCTACTTTGCTCTATTACCATCGGTACCAAGGGCACAGTGATCTCCTTTCTTTGTTTGGTTTAACATTCTATATTTCCGGTTCAACTTCTTCAATAGTACTTCTTTCTATAATAAGACGCATAGCATTTTTTTCAAGCAAAGTCTGCTTAAAAAGCTCCATACTTCCCATGTTCTGGCTATATCTTTTCTTTATTTCATCAAGAGGCAAGTTCAATCTGGCAGACATATCCCTCAAGCCTTCTTCTACCTCTTCATCAGAAAGAGTCAGCTTCTCCTGATTCGCAACTGTGGTCAACACCATATGACGTTTCACCTGCTGTTCAGCAAGACCGCGATATTTTACCGCCAAATCATCCCTTAATCTTTTAAGTTCATTCGTGGTCATCTCCTTTACAGGATATGATTGAGACATGGGCGCTATGATTCCATCCAGCTCATGTTCAATCATGACCGAAGGAACTTCAAAGTCCATTTTAGCTAAAATAGCTGTAAAAACCTGTTCACCTAATTCCTGATTAACCCTGGCCCCATAACCCTGTTTTAGGTTGTCAGCTACGGCATTTTTCAAATCATCAAAAGACTGAAATTGGCCAAGCTTCTTTAGGAACTCATCATCAAGTTCAGGCAAAACCTCTTCCAGTATCTCATTAATTTTCACTTTAAATGTTACTTCAGCGCCGGCCAGGATATCTTTAAAATGATTATCAGGGAATTTTATGTCAATATCATACTGGCTGTCACCAGGTTTTAAACCTATCAGAGCCTCATCAAGATCTTTTGAAATGAGACCTTCACCTATCTTCAGCTTAAAATTGTCCGCGCTGGGCACCTCTTTAAAGGGCATTCCATCTTTGAAGACTGCGTAATTCAACAAAACCAGATCTTGGTTGCGGATTGCACGGTCTTCCTGAACAGCTTTATGCTCCGCCAGATTTCTCTGCAACATTTGTACCTGCATCTCGATCTCTTTTTCCGTAACTTTGTAGATATTTTTTTTGAGGGTCAACCCGTTGAAATCTACATCACCAAGTTCAGGCATTACTTCGACATGCGCATCATACTTATAAGGTCCGGTATCGGATAGCTCAGCAGGCTCAACTACCGGATTCCCTACTGCTTTCAGTTCGGCCTTACTTATTGCCTGATAGACTGAATTCTGAACTAATTTGGATGCAACATCTTTATGAACATCTTTTTTAAACATTTGTTCCAGAACATTGCGAGGAGCCTTGCCCTGGCGAAAACCTTTTATTTTTGCCGTTTTTTTAATATCTTTATAAGCTTTGTCTATTTCAACAATCACATCTTCTTCAGGTATCTCAATATGCAGCAATTTCTGTACAGAGCTTAAATCATCTACACTAACTTCCATAGCATTCCATCCTAAATGAATTTTGAGTAACAAATATATAAATGCGAGAGGGGAGACTTGAACTCCCACTCCGTTGCCGGAACTGGATCCTAAGTCCAGCGCGTCTACCAATTCCGCCACTCTCGCGTAAAATATAATTATTTATTGAAATAAAAATCAATAACCTGCTATACGCAATATATAAGTTGATTTGATTCCAATATTATAATAAAATGCTTTAACAGTAATATCAAACAGCCTGAGTGTCAAGAAAAAATCAAGGGTTACGGCTTTGAAAAATTTCTGCAAGCGCTATATAATTATTTGTTTTTTAAGCCCGTTAATACTCGCAGCAATCTCTTTCATCACCACTCCGGCAGCGGTTGCGGCAAAACAAATTATTACCAATAAAAGTCAAAAAACAATTGTTGTGGATCCAGGGCATGGCGGGCATGACATAGGAGCAAAAGGCCTCGGCAACACAATGGAAAAAGATGTTGCCCTTAGACTCGCTCTAATGCTTTCAGAGGAACTTGGTCATAAATATAAAACTGCACTTACCAGGACAGATGACTACCATATTGATCTTGATGGCAGAACTGCTGTCGCAAACCATCTAAAAGCCGATGTTTTTATAAGCATTCACACTGGCGGAAGCTTCCTTCATGATACCGATGGTATAGTTATATTCTATTTTAAGGAAGTAAAGGAGCGGCCTATTTCAAGAGACCTGTATTCTTCCGACGCTGATAACGTATGGCATCACCTTCAGATTAGACATATAAAAGCAAGCGGACTCCTGGCAGAATTAATTAAAAAAAGCATCTATGAATATAAACTTTATCCCAAAGTGATTGTAAAAAACAGACCTCTTTTAATTCTTGAAGGCGCCGATATGCCCGCTGTTTTAATTGAAACAGGCTATCTAACAAATCCTTCTGAAGAAAAAAAATTTAATACCCCTAACTATTTACAGGGTTTAGTAAAATGTATCAGCATGGGTATAGAAAGATTCTTGTTAGAAACGTCCCATGCAGAATAGAGTCTATATCAAATCATAAAATCATAAATGGATCCGATTCCATATCGCAGGCCTTAATTCCAACATCAAAACCGGCTTCAGTTAATATATTACCGAGTTTTTCGGCAAGATTCTTTACAGCTATATGCTCCGATTCAAAATGTCCAATATCTATCAAGCCACGGCCTGCCGCTTCCGCAGTTCTTGCATTATGATAACCAAGGTCACCGCTTATATAAACCTCAGCGTCTGATGCCAAAAAGTCTTCCATAAGACTTGATCCGCTTCCCGAACATACTGCAACCTTGTCAATTGTCAAATCCGGGCGTCCTGCAATTTTGATATATTTTAAACCTAACTTCTCCTTAATATTTTTTGCCAATGATAAAAGGCTTACCTTGCCATTTGTTTCACCTATACGGCCCAAGCCTTCGGAGGATTCTGTTTCTGATACAAATCCTGGTTCAAACAGAGGATAAATATCATATCCCAAAGTTTCATAGGGATGATGTTTTCTGATATTATCGATAAGTTGTTTAAGGTTGTCTTTTTCAACGACCAATTCTATTCTTGACTCATCAGTATGAAAAATTTCGCCGATCTTTCCTGTAAAAGGCTTTGAGCCGGAACCGGGTTTAAAAGTTCCCTTACCGTGATTTCTGAATGTACAACATGTATAATTTCCTATTCTACCCTCACCTGATTCAAAGAGAGCTTCAAATACTCGCTTTTCATACTCTAACGGTACATATATAACCAGCTTGAATTTTTCCGTTTCAACCGGTTTATTTAATACTGTCAAATTGTTGAGCCCTATCATGTCTGCAAGTATATCATTTATACCTCCCCTTGCTTTGTCAAGGTTTGTGTGCGCCGAAAAAATAGCCATCTGGTTACAAATAGCCATGTTTATTATTGAACCGGCAGTGGTTGACAGGTCAATGCACTTTAAAGGTTTAAATATCATGGGGTGATGTGTTATTAAAAGATCAATCCCTTTTTTACACGCAGCTTCAACTACTTCTTCTAGAGGATCCAATGCGATCCAAATATTTTTTACCGCCCAATCCTTTTCTCCAACTTGCAGCCCAACATTATCCCATTCCTCGGTAAGGTAGTGAGGGGCTATAGTTTGCATCACTTTTATTATATCTCTTACCCTGGCTTTCACTGTTCCACTACCTCAACTTGTACTCGTCAAAGCAAAAAAAAGCGCAGTCACTTTTATGCAACCGCGCTTTTATATGTTATGGGCCCACCTGGGTTCGAACCAGGGACCTACCGGTTATGAGCCGGTGGCTCTTCCAGCTGAGCTATGGGCCCGGAATGAATACCCAAAATAAATACTAAGAGTTTTAATTAACTTTATAAGTTTTTTTTGTCAAGGGCTACCTTGATATAAAGCTTTTTAATTTACGACTTCTGGTCGGATGCCTGAGCTTTCTCAAGGCCTTGGCTTCTATCTGCCTTATCCTTTCACGTGTTACGGCAAAATCCTGCCCCACTTCTTCCAGGGTATGGTCAGCTTTTTCACCTATGCCGAATCGCATGCGTAATACTTTTTCTTCCCTTGGCGTCAAAGTGGCCAGCACCTTTCTTGTTTGTTCAGCCAAATTGAGACTGACTGCGGCATCAGAAGGAATTATAAACTTTTTATCTTCTAAAAAATCGCCAAGATGGCTATCTTCTTCCTCACCGATAGGCGTTTCCAGGGAAATAGGTTCTCTTGCAATCTTTAATACCTTACGCACTTTGTCCAACGGGATCTCCATCTTTTCGGCCAATTCTTCGGATTTAGGTTCACGCCCCAGTTCTTGAACCAGGCATCTTGAAGTTCGTATAAGTTTATTAATGGTTTCAATCATATGCACTGGTATCCTTATCGTTCGTGCCTGATCGGCTATAGCGCGAGTGATGGCTTGTCGTATCCACCAGGTTGCATATGTTGAAAATTTATACCCGCGGCGATATTCAAACTTATCCACCGCCTTCATCAGACCTATATTACCTTCCTGAATTAAATCGAGAAATTGCAATCCCCTGTTAGTATATTTTTTTGCAATACTGACAACCAGGCGCAGGTTTGCCTTGGTAAGTTCTCTCTTGGCCATTTTGGCCGTGAAACGTCCTTTTTTAATTTTTGAGGTAATTTTTTCTAAAGTCGTTTGGTCGGCTTTTAGAGCATATTCTTTTTCCCTTATTTCCCTTTCAATATTAGTTAATGCTGAAAACTTGTATTCTATCTCAAGTTGTGTAAGATCATAACCAACGCTTAACAGTTCGACAAAAGAATCTTTATTTGCAAGCGCAGATCTAAGTTCTGAAATAGAGATATTTAATTTATCTGCTTCATATTTGATTTGATCATGCCTTGTTATAAACCAGTCTAACTCCTGACCTATCCGCTCCTCTATTGTATCGATAACCCTGTTTCCAAGCCGCCAACTGTTAAGCAGCAAAAATATCTTATTATTTCCACTACCTATAGCCTTTATAGTTTTGCGCCGATCCATAGTATCAAGATCCGGTGAAAAAAGTTTTTCACGCAAGGATTCATTTTGATCGTTTATTTGTCGTATTACCCCTACTAATTCTAAAAATTTTTCGGTCTGCAGTATTTCGTCAACAAACATATCACCCTCATCAAGATCTCGTAAGACATGCTTAGGGCGCATTTCTCCACTTTTAATTCGCTCGGCAAAAAACAAAATACAATCCAGGCTTATTTTTGTATCTAGCAAAGCCCTTAAGACTTCCTGTTCCCCCTGTTCAATTTTTTTTGCGATCTCGACTTCGCCCTCTCTAGATAAAAGGGTAACCATCCCCATTTCACGAAGATACATTTTAACAGGATCCGCCACTCCACCGAAGTCCTCATTAACGGCGTCATGCAATTGCATATCGACAGGTTGTATCTTCTTACTTTTTTTCTCTTTTTTAACTTTATTCTTGTCTACAACCTTTATGTTGCACCCTTCAAGCATTATAATTATGTTATCGATTTGCACTGAATTTATGATATCAGCGTCGAGGGCATTATTGATATCATCATAAGTGACAAACCCATCCACCTTACCTTTGGCGACAAGACTTTTAAATGCTTTTGTGGTTATTTCTGTAGCATTTTCCCGTTTATGAGCGGATTCATTAGCCATAGAGCTTTGCCTCCTGCATACTCTAAATATTGTAAAGGCCTCTTTTTTTCAATTTAACCTGGCTATCTTTTAAATTTTTTAAACGGCGATTACCTTCGATCAAAGATTTTAAGAGCAATTCATCATTATTGTTCTCTTCAGCTTTTTTGACGCTATTAAGTATAAAATTATTTCTGTTGTTCCGCCGGAAGTCAACAAATTTGGTAATCATACTGGTTCTGGCATTAAGGTCCCATGGCTCTTTTTTTAATGCTAAAGCAATAATAATGTTTTTTTCAACTTTATCATCAATAAGAGCAATAACCTCAGAAACTTTTTTTCCTGCACCGCCCATTTGTTGCAAAAGAATCCTTCCGACTGCCTTTAAGGAAGTATCCTCGAAATATTCCAGCACATTCTTTTTGCTGATTTCTGATAAAATATCAGGAAATTGAAGCATCATAGATATAATATGCCTTTCTATACGAAACTCTCTTCTATTCCAGCCATCACTACCTGAAGGTCCCCCAGTATCACCCGATTGCTTAAATCGCTTGTTAAATTGAGTATGATTTTTTGTCCTGGCCTGTCTAATTCTTTCCATAATAGCCATTTCACTTATGCCTGTTCGTTCTGCCAATTCCTTAATATATATAGCCCTTACCAGATTATCATTAACAGATGCCAAAATTTTTGATAATTCGGTAACTATTTTGATTTTACCTTCTGTGGAAAGCCCATATTTTTTTTCGGCCGACTCTATTAAAAAAGGTATAACTGCCAACGCGCGGGATGAGGCTTGAAGAAAAGATTCTTTACCAAAATTAAAAATGTATGAATCAGGGTCGTATCCATCAGGTAGTTTTAAAATCCTGGCGTCAACATATCCTTTATCAAAAATCCCGATGCTACGTTGGGCAGCTTTTAACCCTGCTTCATCTGAATCATAAACAAGCAGGACCCTGCCATTTTTACCAATAAAACCCTTAAGCAGCTGTAGATGCTCAAGAGTCATAGCTGTTCCAAGAGTCGCCACGACATTCTTTATGCCGTGCTGATAGAGCGCAATAAGGTCGAAATACCCTTCAACTATATAGACTATGCCGGTTTTTCGGCATTCGTCCTTTGCCATATTGATGCCATATAGGGATCTGCTTTTATTATACAAAACAGATTCAGGAGAATTAAGATATTTGGGTTTTGAATCGTCCATAACCCGTCCGCCAAAACCTATTATACGGGAATTTATATCGATGATCGGAAATATTATTCGATCCCTGAAACGATCATAAAAACCCCTGCTCTCTTTTTTGGGAATAACAAGACCAGTCTTCTCAACAAGGCTTAATGATTTTTTATTTTTTAAACAATATGTTACAAAATTATTCCATCCATCAGGAGCATAACCCAAGCGGAAATCATTAATAACTTCTTGCGATATCCCTCGCTTATTCAAATAAGATAAAGCCTTATTGCCTTTATCAGTCTCAAGCAGTGATCGCCGAAAAAAATCTCCGGCCTCCCTGTTGATGGCAATAAAGTAATCTCTTTCATTTGCCCTTCTTTTTTGGCCGGCCGACATTTGCCTGTCGGGTATATCTATACCGTATCTACCGGCAAGCATTCTTGCGGAATCAGGAAATGAGAGCCCGTTATGCTTCATCAAAAAATTAAAAACATTTCCGCCCTCATGGCAGCCATGGCAGTAAAACAATTGTTTCTCTCTGTTAACGGTAAACGACGGGGTCTTTTCCGCATGGAACGGACAAAGTCCCATATGTTCCCTACCCGCCTTTTTCAACAAAACCACATCAGATATAACCTCTATAATATCTGATGCATTGATAATTTCGGAAATTTTCTCTTCGGAGATATACTGCGCCAAGAAAAGCATCCTCCATAATTTACTTGCAGGACAAGATTGATAGAGATGACAGGGGTATGATGAAACCTTAACTATAGATTTTCAGAAACACCTAATCGCTTTAAATCTGCTTAAAGCAACTATTTTGTAATACTTGTACAGCCTCTTTAAGGCTTAAGGTACCGGCATAAAGAGATCTGCCGGCAATAACACCTGTGACACCGACTTCCTGCAGTGGAAGAAGATTTTTTATATCCTCTATCGTGGAAACTCCGCCCGAGGCTACGACTGGTATTGAAACCGCCTCTGCAAGCAGCCTAGTCTCTTCAATATTGGGTCCGCTCTGCATACCGTCCCTGTGGATATCGGTAAAATTTATAGCGGACACCCCGCTGTTTTCAAATTCTTTTGCCAGATCTACAGCTCTTATTTGGGTCGTTTGGGTCCATCCTTCAACAGCAACAAGTCCATTGCGTGCATCAATACCGACTATAATACGGTCAGGAAATGCTCTGCATGCTTTTTTAACCATTTTTGGATTTTTTATAGCTTCTGTCCCTATAATAACCCTTGCTACTCCGAGATCAAGGTACATTTTAATAGTACTTTCATCTCTAATGCCACCACCGACTTGAACTGGAATGTTAATATTTTCAAGTATTTTTTTTATTGAATCAAAATTTTCCGGCTGCTTTTGCACGGCTCCGTCAAGATCGACAATATGGATGATCCCAGCTCCCTCTTTTTCCCACCTAAGGGCTATGGCTGAAGGATCGTCTGAAAAAACCGTTTCTTTATCCATACGTCCTTGTAAAAGACGTACACATTTACCTTTCTTAAGATCTATTGCAGGAATTATAATCATGATTTCGGAAATTTTTTAAAAATCTTTT
The DNA here is from genome assembly GCF_028752835.1 of Desulfosarcina sp. BuS5. Taxonomy (NCBI): domain Bacteria; kingdom Pseudomonadati; phylum Thermodesulfobacteriota; class Desulfobacteria; order Desulfobacterales; family Desulfosarcinaceae; genus Desulfosarcina; species Desulfosarcina sp. BuS5. Next base: position 3,701,774 of record NZ_CP087952.1, on the reverse strand, counting down.
CAAGACCCAAGACAGCCAGCTCTTCCGAGGTGACCCAACTGCCCCCTCTCTTAAAAAAAGAGGCTATTTCAAACAGATTATTGCTTAAATGATGTTGAGTATCATCGATTTGACCTGACCACAACATCCTGCCGTCAGAGCCATTGATCATATGAACGCCGAAAGCGACAGAAGCAGGTGATTCCGCGGCATAGGCTGTTCCTACACGTTGTTTGAAACGATAAACATATCCTGAAATTACAGCATCAGCACCAGCAATACGTACCGCTTCAATCAAAAGCATACGTTCCGACTTTTGTGCAGCATCCCCGGATGCAGGATCGGGTAAAAGGATATTAATGTGATTTCCAGGGATAACTGTAAAATCAGTACGGCTTTTTATTATCCCTGTAAGATGTTCCGTGAGAAAATCTGCGGCTCCTTTCGGCACTTCTCCGGTGAGATAGACTCGTCCGCACAAAGGACACCGCACAGAATTCGACTTTCCATAAATAGCGGACATATCCTTGAAAGGTAAAATCAGCAGTTTATTAATCTTAACCGTCTTAGAAAATTTAGCCGGGTCATCTACTTGCGCTGCACACGCTGAAAACACCAGAAAAGCCATACCTGCCATCAATTTGGAAAAAATCTTTTTCATAATGGAGCCTGTATAAACTATAAAGAACCTTTTGTTGACAGCACACTCTTTATACGTTCATCATACATAGAGGCTTGATCAAGGGCTCTGCCTGTGGCTTTAAATATTGACTCAAGTATATGATGCTGGTTTTCACCGTATAAAACGTTTATATGGAGATTCATTCCACCGTTAATTGTAAATGCTCTGAAAAACTCTTTAGCAATCTGGATATCGAAAATGCCTGAAGCATTTATCGTATACGGAACATTATATACAAGAAACGGCCGTTTTGACAGATCTATGGTTACTGAAGTCAGCGCATCGTCCATAGGGGTAACTGCATGCCCGTACCGCTTGATCCCCCTCCGGTCTCCAAGGGCTTTGTTTATAGCGCCGCCTAATACAAGGCCTACATCCTCAACCGTATGATGCAAATCCACATCCAGATCACCTGACGCGGCAAGATTAAGATCAAAAAAACCATGAACTGTAAATAAAATAAGCATATGATCAAAAAAAGCAATGCCGGTAGATACATTGCTATCTCCCTGCCCGTCCAGATCAAGGCTAATGTTTATTTGCGTTTCTGTAGTATTACGATTAATGGAAGCTGTACGTTTCATATTTTATGTATGATATTAACCTTTTTCAAAAAAATTTAATCTTTAATAATATTCGGTTCTTCTTAAAAAGTCAAGACGATTGAAACGCGTAAAAAAATAATATCCCATCTTGAATTGACAATCACTCGTATTTTAAGTATTTAGATACTGGTTTTCAATCTGTTCATATTTTTAAACTCATAAATCTTAAATAATAGAAAGGAGTTACAAATGAATTTAAATGGAAAAACCGCTGTCGTAACCGGAAGTGCCGGGGGAATCGGCTTTGCAATGGCCGAATTATTTGCATCCAAAGGTGCAACCTCGATAATAACGGATATACCTGCAGCTCCAATTGATGAGGCTGTAAAAAAAATTATCGATAATGGCGGCAAGGCAATCGGAATCCCTTGTGATGTTTCCAAGGAAGATAATGTTGAAGCGTTGATGCAAAAAGTAGTTGAAGAAACCGGACGCCTGGATGTGGCGGTACTGAATGCAGGCATTCTACGTGATGGCGTTTTGGTTAAAGCTGATCGTGAAACAAAAAAAGTTGTAAAAAAAATGACACTAGAGCAGTGGCAGGCTATTATCAACGTTAACCTTACAGGAGTATTTCTTACAGGACGGGAAGCTGCCGTGCAGATGATTAATTGCGGAAACGGAGGGGTTATAATCCCAATGTCGTCAATTGCCAGACATGGCAATATGGGACAGACTAACTACAGTGCTGCGAAAGCAGGTGTGTCTGCGATGACGGTTGTATGGTCAAAAGAACTTGCCAAATACAAAATCAGAGCGGCTGCGATTGCCCCCGGATTCATAGGAACGCCTATGGTTATGAAGGATATGAAACCGGAAGCCCTTGAAAAGTGGAAAAAAATAATTCCAATCGGACGGATGGGTGAACCTGAGGAAATGGCTCATACAGCTCTTTATATTATAGAGAATGGTATGATTACGGGTATTACAATTGATGCTAGCGGTGGTGTCAGAATCTGATACACCTAATGCGACACTATAGATTTTCAGATAATTACCCGATTTTGACACAAGGATAGATGTAAAAACCCGAGGGAGGCGTACTGGTAGTACGTCTCCCGAAAGTTTTGACCCATAACGCAGTGCAATTATTCAGATGGAGATCTTATGTATAAAATTCCTTGATGGTTGTAACCACATATTCCAGTTGGTCATCTGAAAGCTCCGGATAAACAGGGAGCGCCAGGGTATGCTCCGCTGCATATTCTGATTCAGGGAAATCTCCTTTTTTATAATTCATATATGCAAAACACTCTTGCAGATGCATGGGGACAGGATAATAGATTTCTGTTCCTATGCCTGCTTCCTGCAGGTATTGCCTCAGTTCGTCTCTGTTCTTTTTCAGGCTTATAACAAACTGATTGTATATATGCCGCTTTTCCTTTTCAAGCGGCAGTTTAATCATGCCGTCTAAGTCCTCTTCCGCAAAAAGCTCTCTGTATCTATTTACGTTTTCCTGCCTGGCGGCAGTCCATTTATCCAAATATTTGAATTTTATGGAGATTACCGCAGCCTGAATTGCATCCAGCCTGAAATTTCCTCCTATCAATTTATGATAATATTTAGGATCAGAACCGTGGCCCCTGAGTGTGCACAGTTTATAATGGAGTTCCTCGGAATTTGTTGTTACCATCCCCCCGTCGCCAAAAGCGCCAAGATTCTTGGAAGGGAAAAAGGAAAAGCATCCCATATCACCGATAGACCCTGCACGGGTACCTTGATACTCAGCACCTATGGCCTGGGCAGCATCTTCAATAATTAGAAGATTATATTTTTTGCTGATTTGCAAAATCTCATACATTTCAGCGCACTGCCCATAAAGGTGAACAGGGATTATGGCTTTTAAAGAGGCTTTTTCTGAATCGTCAAGCCCCGCAAGTTTTTTTTCAATACTTTTTGGGGATATATTATATGTATCAGGATCAATATCTGCAAATAAAACCCTTGCGCCTGTACGAGCTATTGAACCTACTGTTGCAAAAAAGGTATAAGGTGTTGTAATAACAACATCTCCTTGTTGTATACCAGCAGCCATAAGGGAAACCAGCAGTGCATCTGTGCCGGAGGAGACACCTGTTGCAAATCCGGCCCGGCAATAAGCTGCTATATTTTGTTCAAGAGACTCAACATGTGGCCCGAGTATAAAATACTGACTTTCAATTAATTCATGTAAAGATTCAAGAATTTCACCCTTAATGGTCTGGTACTGTTTTTTTAAATCGAGCAGCGGTACTTTCATATCTTTTTAATATCCGATCTCCACCTGAATAATAGATAGTGGATTTGAATCATTATTTATTATTTTTACAGCAACTTTATCGGAAATCATAACAGATTCACCTTTCTTACAGGCTTGGCTGTTACGACCGTAAGATATTACCATGCAGCCTTTAGTGACTGTAAAATGCGTTATACCTGAATTACCAAATTCTGCATTTTTTCCAGGATAAACAAGAAGCCTTTTTACGCAATAACCCTCTTTCTGTTCCAGATTGGTTACTATGCCCCATGGCTGATGGACAAATTTATGCTGGTGGTATTCCCGACGTTCTTTTTCTTTAAGTTTTGTTACAATAGCTTTGACTTCACGACTGTTATCAAGATTAGATACAAATACAGAATCCGGCGTTTCTATTACAGCAATATTTTCAAGATCACAGACAGCAACAAGCCTTTCATGACCCTTGATAAAACATCTTTTAGTATTAAGTGCGATCACATCACCGTCTATCACATTATTATTATGGTCTTTTTCAAGGAAATCATAAAGTGATTTCCATGATCCTATATCGCTCCATCCGAAATCCGAAGGCAGGACAACGCCTTTGTCTGTCTGCTCCATAATGGCATAATCTATTGAAATATTTTCCAATCGCTCATAATCTGTTTTAGTGACCGGCTTATTGTTATGGAATATTCCTTCCATTGTTCGTAAAAGAGCGGGTTTATGAATTTTGAATTCTTCAATAAGGATAGATGCTTTAAAGGCAAACATACCGCTGTTCCAAAAAAAATTACCTGCTTTTAAATATTTTTCGACGGTTATCCTGTCCGGTTTTTCAACAAACCTTTTGATTTGCCGGGCGTCATCATGGAAAGTATGCGATTCTGATCCCTCGATATATCCATATCCTGTTTCCGGATAATGGGGTGTTATTCCGAAGGTCACAATATAACCTTCTTCAGCCAGTTGTATGGCTGATTTAATCTTATTATGGAACTCGTTGACATCTTTGACAACATGATCGGCCGGAAAAATCAGCAAAACAGCGTCATCTTCTGTTGCCAAAACATCAAACGCAGCCAGCAAAATCGCAGGCGCCGTGTTTCTTCCGCAAGGCTCCGAAATAACTTTTCCACCAGACTCTATACCTGTTTCATCCATCTGTCTTGCAATTTCATAATAATGCTCCCTGCCGCAGACTATCTTTACCTTTTCTTTATTCAATACAGGGAAGAGCCTTTTTATTGTGCTTTGAACCAGGGAATCTTCACCTATAAATCTGACCAGTTGTTTGGGATAAAGCGCCCTGGAGACTGGCCATAGACGTGTTCCGGTACCACCCGCAAGCAGAATGGCATAAGTGTTTAACCGCTCAGAATTAAGAACCGGCATTATGATATCTCCTTTTTTGAGTCTTCCCTCGGTAGTCATTATTTTGAGAGAGTAATCCGGCAGGGCTGCACGTGGTTTTAACAGAATCATATCCTGTCAGCAGATTAACCTCCCGGGTTAATGCTTTGCAGGCCTTTAATTTTAACTGATCGGAGATGGAAAAAATAGTATCGGTTTTTTTATCATCAAGAAGATGTATGAAACCATTGCATGTGCCGGGATATCTTTTAAAAATGTCCCTGAGTTTGACAAGAAGACTTTTTTCAGTCCCTTCGAGCTGCAACTTAAAATGAATGCTTGCTGTCCATGTTTCCTCGGCCTGCTCCATCGGTATAATTGTGTCAGCAAGAATTTTTATGCTGTTTTCATCCTTTTCTACCTGCCCCTGAACCAGGACTGGCACATCAACAACTAAAAGATCGCATGCTTTTAAATAAACTGACGAAAAAACGGTTATTTCAATTGAACCGAACATATCTTCCGTTGCTATAAATGCCATCAAGTCGCCTTTTTTTGTTTTTATGGTTTTGATTTTAGATATTATTCCGCCTATCCTGACAGCAGAACCTTCTTTTTTTTCCTTAATCGAAACCGCATCTGCATCTGTAAATTTGTCTATAATTTCCTGGTATTTGGATAAAGGATGGCCCGATATATAAAAACCTAAAGCTTCTTTTTCAAGCTTTAAAAGCTGTTTCTCATCCCATTCTTCTATTTTTGGGAGTTTGGGCCGGTTAATGGCCTTGCCCGCCTGATCGCCCATATCAAACAGGCTCATCTGGCGATCGGCTTTTTCTTTTTGTACTCGCTGACCGTACTCGATAGCATCTTCCAGGGCAGCAGTCATGCTACTGCGGGAATCTCCCGTGGAATCAAAAGTTCCGCAGTTAATAAGACTTTCCAGGACCCTTTTGTTAACCTTTTTTAAGGCAACCCGTTCACATAAATCAAAAATTGAGGTAAATGGTCCTTGTTCGCGTGTTTTGCAAATGGATTCGATTGCTCCTTCGCCGACATTTTTTACTGCTACAAGTCCAAACCGAATTTTACCATCTTTTATTATAAAGTCACGATTGCTTTCATTGATATCCGGCGGCAGCACTTTAATTCCCTGACTGCGGCATTCATCAATATATTTTACAACATGAACAATATTGTGCATTTCGCTGGTGAGTATGGCCGCCATCAGTTCCACCGGATAGTGAGCTTTCAGAAAGGCGGTCTGAAATGCAATTAGAGCATAAGCTGCGCTATGGGATTTATTAAATCCGTAGCCTCCGAATTTTTCAATTAAGTCAAAAAGCATGCCGGCCTTGCCGGGATCTATACCGTTCTTCCCTGCCCCTTTCAGGAAGCGGTCTCTATGCTTGGCCAGAATTTCAGGAATCTTTTTTCCCATGGCTTTTCTGAGATCATCAGCCTCGGACATTGAATAATCAGCCAAAACGCCGGCAATTTTCATGACCTGTTCCTGATAGACTATTACCCCATAGGTCTCTTTTAGAATAGGCTCCAGTTGTGGAAGAAGATATTCAACGGATTTTCTGCCGTGCTTTCTTTCCACAAAATCATCCACCATGCCGCTTTCAAGAGGACCCGGTCGATAAAGAGCGACAAGCGCGATAATATCCTCAAAACACTCAGGCCTCAGTCTGACAAGAAGATCTCTCATGCCGGAGCTTTCCAGTTGAAAGACCCCTTTGGTCTCGCCGGATGAGAGCAGACGATATGTATCCTGATCTTCGAGATCAAGGTTCAAGACATCAGGAGCTGTTTTTCCCTGCTGCTCAACCAAAGAAATCGTATCTGCAATTACGGTGAGGTTTCTAAGTCCTAAAAAATCAAACTTAACAAGCCCGATTTTTTCAACATACTTCATACTGAACTGGGTTACGACCTCGCCCTTTTTCCCTTTATAAAGAGGAAGATATTCAACCAGCGGCTTATCTGCTATAACAACTCCTGCGGCATGGGTTGATGCATGTCTGGTCAGCCCTTCAAGTACGCGGCAGATCTGTATGAGATCGTTTATTTCAGATTGACTTTCGGCGAGTGCTGTAATGTTGGGTTCCTGTTCCAGGGCATCGTTCAGACTTATATTCAAGACATCCGGAACCATTTTTGCAATTGAGTCGACTTCTCGCAATGGTATGCCAAGGGCACGACCGACATCCCTGATTACGGCTCTGGTTTTCAGCTTGCCAAAAGTAATGATTTGAGCGACATAGTCACCGCCGCCGTATTTTTCGACAACATATTGAAAAACTTTTTCCCGGCCGTTAATGCAGATATCAACATCTATATCCGGCATGCTTTTGCGGGCAGGATTAAGGAAACGCTCAAATATAAGGCCGTATTCCAATGGATCCAGGTCTGTGATTCCCATGGAATAGGCAACCAGGCTTCCTGCGGCTGACCCCCTCCCCGGTCCTATGGGAATATTATTGTTTTTTGCATAATTTATAAAATCTGCGACAATCAAAAAATATCCCGGGAATTCCATATCATTGATAATCGAGATTTCATATTCGAGTCTTTGATCATAAACTGTTTTATCAATGCCAGGATTTTTTTTTGAAATTATTTTCCAGCGCTGATTATAGCCGTCTTTTACCTTTTGCTCAAAAATTTCATCTACAGTCTGCTCTGAAGAAGGGTCGAATTTTGGGAAATGGTATGTTTTAAAATCAAATTCTATATTATTGCATCTATTTGCGATTTCAATGGTATGTTCAATAGCGCCTGGAAAATCATTAAAAGAAGCAATCATTTCCTGTTGAGATTTAAAGTAGAGCTGATCAGTACTAAAGCGGAATCTGTCTTTATCGTTTATTGTATGTCCTGTTTGAATGCATAAAAGGACTTCATGTGCTTTTGAATCTTCCCTGTTGAGATAATGGCAGTCATTTGTGGCGACTAATGGCAAGGAAAGCCTTTGGCTCATCTCCAGCAGAGCATGATTGACTCTATCCTGAAGCTCAATGCCGTTTTCCTGTACTTCAAGATAAAAATTGTCTTCACCAAAGACTTTGCTGAAAAAAATAGCGGCTTCGTCTGCCTTTTCTATTTGATTTTTCTTGATCAATCTGGGAATCTCACCGTGAAGACAAGCAGAGAGCCCGATCAGGCCGCCAGCGTACTTTTTCAAAACCTCCTTGTCTATACGGGGTTTATAGTAAAACCCTTTAAGCTGGGCTATAGAAGCAAGTTTGCACAGATTTCTATAACCTTCGTTATTTTTGGCAAGCAGAACCAGATGCGAAAGCTCCTTGCTGTCTTCCACGGTTTTATATGTCAGGGATCTTGGCGCAACATAACATTCACATCCTATAACAGGGTTAAGCCCTTGTTTTATTGCTTTTTCATAGAACTCGACAACTCCGAACATGGTCCCGTGGTCTGTTATCGCAACAGACTCCATTCCAAACTTTTTGACGCGGCCTAACAGGGCATCAATGGTAATGGCGCCGTCCAGAAGACTGTATTGTGTATGAACATGAAGATGGGCAAAGGGTGATATGTTTTCCGGCATATTTTTATCAATCCAGGCGATAGTTAGGAGCTTCTTTGGTGATAATGACATCGTGGACATGACTTTCGCGCAAGCCGGCAGAACTTATCTTGATGAATCTTGCTTTTTCTCTTAATTCTTCAAGAGTTCGACAGCCGACATAACCCATACCTGCTTTTAATCCGCCCATAAGTTGTAAAATGTTTGCCGAAAGAGGCCCTGTGTATGGAACTCTACCGACTATACCTTCAGGTACAAGTTTGTCATTTTCGACTATATCTCTTTGATAATACCTGTCCTTGCTCCCTTTTTGCATTGCTTCCAAAGAACCCATACCCCTGTAAACTTTGTAGCTTCTGCCCTGGTAACGAACCATTTCCCCCGGGCTCTCATCCGTCCCTGCGAACAGCCCGCCTATCATGACAGTATGGGCGCCTGCTCCGATTGCCTTTGTGATATCTCCTGAATACTTGATACCTCCATCTGCTATTAACGGAATTCCTGTTTTGGAGGATATGGATCTGCAGTTCATGATTGCGGTTAGCTGGGGCACACCTATACCTGCAACAATGCGGGTCGTGCAGATCGATCCCGGCCCAATGCCTATTTTTACACCATTGACACCCGCTTTAATCAGGTCTTCCGCACCTTTTGCAGTGCCGACATTTCCTGCAATCAATTCCATTTCCGGAAAAGAGTCTTTTAATTTCATAACAGAATTAATAACATTTTTGGAATGACCGTGTGAAGTATCGATTAAAATAACGTCGGCATTTGCCCGCAAAAGAGCTTCTGCCCGTTTTTCCATATCCTCACCCACACCTATGGCAGCACCTGCGCGCAGCCTTCCCAAAGAGTCTTTGCATGCATTGGGATATTTTTTTATCTTTTCTATATCTTTAATCGTTATCATTCCTGTCAGGTGACCGTTTTTATTGACTACCAAAAGCTTTTCTATTTTGTGCTTATGTAGTAATTGTTTTGAGTTATCAAGAGATATTCCCTCCGGTACTGTAACGAGATTATCTTTGGTCATAATTTCAGATGCTTTTTTTAAAAAATCGGTTTCAAACCTCAGATCCCTGTTTGTAACAATTCCTACAAGCTGCGTACCCTTTGTTACCGGTACTCCGGAGATTTTATAGCGCTTCATAATGGTCAGAATTTCACCGACTGTCTGATCAGGACGAATAGTAACAGGATCAACAATCATGCCGCTTTCTGATTTTTTAACCTTATTAACCTCGTTGACCTGGCTTTTTATGCTCATGTTACGATGTATAAAACCGACCCCCCCCTCACGCGCGAGAGTAATGCAGGTCCGTGCTTCAGACACCGTATCCATTGCAGCGCTGACAACTGGTATATTTAACGAAATATTAGTGGTTAATCTTGTACTTACATTAACATCTTTGGGAAGTAGATCCGAATAGTTCGGAATCAGTAAAACATCATCAAAAGAATAGGCTTCCTCTGGCGGAATTTTTAACATAGTATACCTCATGGTAGATAGAGAATTTCTTTTATCTTTGTTACTTATTGTTTGCATAAAATAAAAATAAATGGTGGAATAGCAAAAGGAATAATCTTTAGCAAACAATTATTATAACCGTTTACAGTTAACGGTTTACGTTTGAATGCATAAACCTTTAACTATTTGACCTGATATGCTTATTAAATTAAATACTGAAAATCCTCCGGATCGATTAATCAAAAAAGCTGCGGATATTCTGAAGAGGGGCTGCATTATCTCTTATCCTACAGATACATATTACGGAATAGGATGCGATATAATGAATAAAAAAGCAATCGGAAGGATATATCAAATAAAGCAGCGCAATAAGAATAAACCCTTTAGTTTTATTTGTTCAGGACTCACAAACATCAGCCGTTACGCAAAAGTCTCTAATTACGCATACAAAACAATGAAGCGTCTTTTGCCGGGCCCTTACACATTTATTCTTGAAGGTTCGAAAATGGTGCCGAAAATCATGCTGACCAAACGTAAGACTGCAGGTATACGAGTTCCGGATAATAATATATGTATCGCCCTGATCAAGGAACTCGGCAATCCCATTATTTCCACAAGCGCGTCTATGCCCGACAATACGATTTTGCACGATCCTTCGCTGATTCAGGATTATTACGGTACAAGACTCGATTTAGTAATAGACGGCGGTCCTGTACCCGGACAGCCATCAAGTGTCGTCTCTTTGATAAATGATGTCCCTGAAGTTATAAGGAGTGGCTTAGGGGATGTTAGTATTTTTGAATAATATTTTTCAAAGGTCCACATTATATCGGCTGCATCATAAAATCCGCGTATAAATATCTTTTTGAAACCATGTTGAAAATGTTATTAAGAGCAGATTCTGTAAGATATTGTAAAAAGGGAAGGCGTTTATCTTTTATATAAACGCTTTTTATTTTACCCTTTATTCCGCCCATTCGACCCGCCCACTCAATAGCATCCTCAAGATTGCCGAGCCGATCTACAAGGCCGAGTTTTCTTGCTTCTTCTCCCGAAAAGATCCTCCCATCCGCAATAGATTCGACTTTCCGCAGATCCATCTTTCTTCCCTCTGCTATTGCGCTGATAAATTGCCTGTGGATTTGATCCGATAAATTCTGAAGAATTTGTCTTTCTTTTTCAGTCATTTTACGCACAGGCGACCCGATGTCTTTGTAGCTGCCACTCTTTATTACTACAGGGATCAGCCCGATCTTCTGCAAAAGTTCCTGAAAATTTGTAAATCCCATTACAACTCCGATACTTCCGGTTATTGTTCCGGGATTAGCAATTATACCTTCTGTCCCTGCAGCTACATAATATCCACCTGATGCCGCCACAGCCCCCAGGGAGGCAACGATTTTCTTTTTAAGGGCTGTCTTTTTAATCTCCCTAAAAATTTCCTGCGCCGGGCCTACGCTGCCGCCTGGAGAATTTATTCTGACAACGATAGCTTTAATTGAATTATCAGCGCAAAGGCGTTTAAGTTTATCGAGAACATCCTTCGATTCATTGATAACGCCGTTTATTTCAATAATGCCGACTTTTTCCCCGCTTAATTTATTTAATCCTGAATAATCAGAATCCTTTCCTGCGAAAGAAAATATAAGGGAAAGTCCGATTAATGAAACGCTGAATATTGATGCAATAATCAGCAAAAAAAATAGATATGGATGTCTTCGGGAAAACATTTTATTACCACGCTGAACCTATAGTATAGATTGTCTGATAATTAATTTCACTATTCCCCGTCGCCTTCATGCTTCTGGTTATCATTCAATTTTTCCTGGAGATTATCGCGAAGAATTTCACCAAAAGTGGATGTCGGAGGACGTAAATTGTTTACATATTCGCTCAAAAGCTCCTGGTCGTCTTCAATCGCAAGCCGTTTTATTGAAAGGGCAATCCTTCTTTCTTTTTTATTTATACTCATTACTTTTGAGGTTATCACCTCTCCAATCTTGAATTTCTCGACCGGGGTTTTTATTTTTTCTTTAGCGATTTCAGAAACATGCACAAGGCCCTCAATACCTTCTTCAAGTTCCACAAAAATTCCAAAATCCGTCACATTGGTTATAGTTCCCGTTATCTCTTTTCCCACTTCATAACGTCTTTCGGCAGATTCCCATGGATCTTCCTGCATCTGTTTTATACCTAAAGAGAATCTTTCATTCTCCTTTTCAATATCAAGCACAACCGCGTATATCATATCTCCTTTTTTATATAGTTCAGAAGGGTGTTTGATACGCTTTGTCCAGGAGATATCAGATATGTGAACCAACCCGTCGATGCCTTCATCAATGCCGATAAAAAGGCCAAAGTCCGTAATGTTCTTGATTTTGCCTTCAATTGTAGTTCCAACAGGGTATTTTTCACTTATTAAATCCCAGGGATTAGGGACAACCTGCTTTATGCCCAGGGATATGCGCCTGCTTTTAGGTTGTATATTCAAGACCACCGCTTCAACCTCTTCGCCCACATTAACAATTTTTGAAGGATGATGTATTTTGCGGGTCCACGACATCTCGGAAACATGAATCAGTCCCTCTACGCCTTCTTCAAGTTCAACAAATGCGCCATAGTCCGTTAAGCTGACGATCTTGCCGGTTATACGGGATCCTACCGGATATTTTTCAGCAGCTGACAGCCATGGGTCTTCAGCGAGCTGTTTCATACCTAAAGAGACTCTCTCTTTTTCGATATCAAAACTTAAAATTTTTACATTTATTGTATCGCCTACCGTGAATAGCTCTGAAGGATGTTTTACCCTTCCCCATGAAATATCTGTTATATGAAGCAGGCCGTCAACACCGCCAAGGTCAACGAAAACTCCATATTCGGTAATATTTTTTACTATTCCTTCAACAACTTTGCCTTCGTAAATCGATTCCAGGGTTGCAGTACGTTCATGTTCTCTCTCTGCTTCCAGTATCACCCGTCTTGACAGGACAATATTGCTTCGTTTTTGATTATATTTTAGAATTTTAAACGTAAAGGTCTTTCCTACCATTTCGTCCAGGTTGCGAATAGGACGCAGATCAGCCTGTGATCCAGGCAAGAAACCCTGCACCCCGATATCAACTGCAAAGCCGCCTTTAACCCTGCTTAGAACAACGCCATCAATAGTTTCTTCGCTTTCATATTTTTTCTTGATGGCTTCCCAAACTTTCACTTTGGCCGCTTTTTCCTTGGAAAGGATAACGCGTTCTTCCTCATCATCCCACCATTCAACCATTACATCAACAGAATCACCGACCTCAGCTACAATCTGACCCTCGTCATTTTTGAATTCATTGATCCGTATCTGACCCTCTGACTTATATCCGATATCTACCAGCGCATAATCTTTGTCCACGGAAATAATCTTGCCTGAAACGACTTCTCCGTCTGCAAAACGTTTGAAGTTTTCCTCGTACATGCTCATCAGACCTTCCATGGTTTCTTCCTCATCTTCCATGGTTTCTTCCTGGTCTACCATGGTTTCTTCCTGGTCTCCTTTAATAGCATGATCGCTATCGGTACTTTGATCTTTTCCCATAGTGCCTGCATCGGGCTGGTCGCCCTGTTTTAATTGTTCAGTTAAATGATTCTCTTCAATACTTGCCATGAAATACAATACCCCCTAAGGATTTATTAGCTTTTTGAAATACTCTCAAAATAGCTTTTCTTTCTATTTATATTAACACTTGCAGTTAATATAATCTTTCATTTATATCAGGCTCATTTTTAAAAAACAATAACTAATTATGGGGGCTTTATAAAAAAAAAGGGGGTATATTTTGAACAAGCCCTTCGTGGCTATTCTGAATTCCTGTAGATTGTCAGATAATTACCCGCTTTTAAAATTTGGCACAAGGCCAGAGGGGGAAGGGTTCAAAATCTTGAACCCCTACTACGACGACCGATAATGCAATGAAATTATTTATGTGACAATCTATATGCACTATGAAGTTCTATGTGCGACATCATAATCGCCAAGACTTCCTCTTTCGAAATAGATGTGGAATCTATTATTATAGCATCATCCGCCGGCTTTAAAGGAGCCAATACTCTTGAGCTGTCGTTTTTGTCTCTCTCATCAATATCTCTCTTAACCTCTTTTACTGTCAGGGCAGTGCTTGTGGATAACTCCTTATGCCTTCTGACGGCTCTTGTGCTGCTGTCCGCATCGAGGAAAAATTTCAGATCTGCATCAGGAAAGACCACTGTTCCCATATCCCGCCCCTCAAATACAGCCCTTTTTTCTCTGCCCAGATCTCTTTGAATTTTTAAAAGCGCTTCCCTGACAACCGGCAGGGCAGATGCTGCAGAGGCAAACATCGTTATTTCCGGTGTCCTGATTCTATCGGTAAGATCCGTATCACCCGAAAAGAGACGCAGTCCATTTTCAACAAGGACAAAATTCAAATCAATTTTATCACAAAGCTGCTTTAACCCGGTATGGTCATCATGGCTAATCCCGGCTGATAGCGCTTCAAAGGCGACTCCCCTGTAAAGAGCGCCGGTATCGATATATTTATAACCAAGACTATCCGAAAGCATTTTGGCGATTGTTGTTTTGCCGGCCCCTGCAGGCCCGTCAATGGTGATCAGCAGGTTTTGTTTTTTAATTTTTTCAGTATCGGCCGAACTTTGCATGACAGCTTTCAAGGCTGAAATAAATCTGGCATTCTCCTCCGGCAGTCCCGCGTTGATCCTTATATATTCAGGATATCCGTATGATTTCATCGACCGGACAATAACACCCATTCTGAGCATTTTTTCGAAAACAGCATCGGCATCCCGACCCACATCAATCAATAGAAAATTTGCCTGGGTTGGAAAGGCTTGTATCCGCATCTTTTCAAGGGATTCAAATAAATAATCAATCCCTTTATGTACAATGCCTACAGTTTTTGTTAAAAACGGCTCATCTTCCAGGGCGGCTAATGCTCCTGCCTGAGCAAGTCTATTGGCATTAAAAGGCTGCCTGACCCTGTGCAGTAATTCAGCAATCTCTTTGGGCATTACACCATATCCTATTCTTAGCCCTGCCAGACCATAAGCTTTGGAAAATGTGCGAAGAGTAACAACCGCCCTGCCACTATTTATATAATCAACACCGTTAACGCATTCAGGATCACGCACAAATTCTATATAGGCTTCATCAAGAACAACCGGAACGTTTTCAGGAATATTCTCAAGAAACCTGTTAAAATCTTTTTTTGATACTATGGTGCCTGTTGGATTATTCGGATTACAGATAAAAATCAGGCGTGTTTTTTTTGTAATTTTGGCGGCCATACCCTGTAAATCAAGCGCGAGTGATTTTAAAGGGACATGAACTGGTGTTGCACCGGACGAGTTTACCATAATATCATACATCAGGAAAGACGGCTTTGGCATGATAGCCTCATCACCAGGTTTTAAAAATACCCTGGCAAGCATGCCGATAATATCATCTGAACCGTTCCCCAAAACAATGTTTTCAGGCGCGACGTTTAAATCTTCAGACAGCTTCCCTGTAAGGTCATGCCCGCCTCCGTCAGGATAGCGATTAAGCATTCCAAGTACGTTTCCAATAGCTTTGACAGCCATTGGAGAGGGGCCTAACGGATTTTCGTTGGATGCCAGTTTTATAGAATCGTTTATTCCGTATTCCCTTTCCAGCTCTTCAATAGGTTTTCCCGGCGCATACGGTTTTAATGATAAAATATAGTCAGGAACAGATAAAGTCATTTTTCCCCTGTTATTTAAAAGATATATTCATTTTGGCATCCTTCCTTTTAAGTGATATGAAGGATGTCTTCATTTCTATATTAACAACGAACAATACAGATTAACCATATTTATTTTTAAATGCCGTTCTTGTCAAATATCAAATGGGGCAATCAAAAATTAATCAAAAAGCGCCTTAAAAGAAGCCGAACTCAGATTGAGTCTATCTCCAGACAATTGGCAAAGCTTAGCCGGAAAATCGACAAGGGCAGGCTGCATGGACAGGACAAGATTGGTGTTCGTGTCGGCAAGCATTTCGAACTCGACATTCGTGACAACGATTTCAGCTTCGGAATCAGACCAGCAACCGTCGTACATAAGAAAAGTGTCCAAAAAATTATGCTTAAAATGCTATTTTTTTCCTAGGTCTGTACCCAAACATTTCGTTTTTTTGGGACGGAGAGTATAGTACCCAAAAGCCCTTAAAAAAGCAATTAATCACCAAATCAACTTGACAAGTAAACCTGAATGGTATGTATATATTCATATGATGACATTAGACTTAAGCTTCATTGGGAAAAATATAAGAAAATTACGGCGACAGCGCAACTGGAGCATAGCAAAGCTGGCGGCAAAAGCAGGCATGAATGAAGTCCCCCTGGGACGGATTGAACGTGGTGTAAACGCGCCGTCTGCATCTGTAACTTACCGTCTTTCCAAAGTATTAGGAGTATCTATAGATACCCTTTTTGCCGAAAAAGAGCAGGATTTCCGTTCTCTGCAGCATGAAAGTTTACTTGAACCATTTCTCATAACAGCCGGAGAAAAAGAGAGAGAACTCCCCTCAAGGGTTTTGCTTGCAGCGCATGAATTAATCGACTCCTTCCAGGCCCTGGAAGATATTTGCAACGCACGGAAAATAGCCGGTATCCCGCTTTTTGTGCCTTTTGATCCCACAATCAAGGAAATGGAAACGCTTTCGGAAAAAATCCGCAATTTTACCGGAATAAAAAATGGTATAGTCTTTGACTATTTTGAACTTTTTGAAACCCTTGGATTCCGTGTGATCGTACTTTCCCTGCCCAAAAAAATTGAAAGCTTTTCATACTATGACCCCTTAAACCATAATGCCTTTTTCTTTCTTATGGCAAGGCTGAATCCTGAAAGGCAGCTATTCCGTCTGGTTTATGAACTTGGAAGAATCCTGATTATGACAAATGCAATCCGTCAAAATACCAACCCCTTTCAGACCGCCCCCGTCCCCGAAGATTCAAAAGAAAAACCCTTTACAGCGCATAGAGCCGCCGGACGTTTTGCGGCCACATTCCTGATGCCCGCAAAGGCCGTCAATAACACGGTTAATCAACTCGGGATTAAACAAAAACAATGGTCATATGAGCTTCTCCTGAGAATTAAACACCGATTCGGGGTATCGGCTGAAGCTTTTTTGTATCGTCTCGATGAACTCGATTTAATTGACAAATCTTTAGTTGGGCCGCTCAAAAACAAAATTCATGAATACTACGCAAAAACCGGCTTTGGCGAACCGGATTCTTCCCGAAGGCTGCTTACACCGAACGGCCGGCTTTGGGATCTGGTCTTAACCGGCAAAGAATCGGAAGAAGGGAAAGAAGAAGTCTCTGCAATTGAGGATACATTGAAAAAATTTAATGTTGTGAAAAAATAAGCGGAATCAAATAAAGATTAAAAAGGATTATTACTCTGACATTTGCCTGTAAAATGTGAAAGGATTTAGTATTATCATGTATTTTGTTAATTATCCTCAAGTTTTCGAAAAATAGTTCCTGTAAAAATTGACATCTGGCATATTTTTTGCTATGCGGCCTTTTTTATAGGAGCAGTAACATCCCCATTAATAACAACTAACTCTTTGTATTTCTTACGATTGCGGTTCATGTTAGCCCTGCTGAATTCAACCAGTTTGTTAACGAAATCCTCATCGGATTGTACTCGCAAGACAAACGCTTCCAAATTTTCGTTTTGCGCTCGGCGAACTATTGAAGGAATCGTTAATGGTTCCTTTGGCAGTTTTCCAACAGTGCATTGCTTGTAATTCTCCAAATGGAGGAGGAAGTCAATCCAGGACACCAGGTACAACGCTAGTGTTGCGCCTTGTTCACTCCTGATAGTGGCTCCCTCCATATCGGACAACTGCTTTGCATTCTTGAAAAACTCCTCAATAACCCAGCGGTGGCTATAAACAGAAATGATTTTGGTGGCTTCCCAGGTGAGACAATTGGTGAGGAGATACTTGATGGTTTGAGTGGCAGGGTCGTGACTTTCAACTATTCGATGTTTGCCAGGTATGGCATTCAAGCGAACTGTTGAAGCCTTGGTTATGTAAAGTGCTTTTTCCTTTTGACCTGTTTCCGGGTCGGCAGGAAATCCACAACGAACAAAGGTTGTTATTTTTTCAAAATATTTTGCTAATCCAACAAGATCGTATTGATATTTTGCTAATCGTCCCTTTGGAGTTAACTTTGGTTCTTTGCATGATTCTCTTATCTTGAGATTAGCTTTTATCTCAAGCACATAGTCAAGATTAAGCCGATTAAGCTCCTTGATAAATGGCGATATTCCAAACCAGGAGTCGGCAAGAACAATACACTTTGGAAACCCTTTTAATATGGCCCACTCCATCATTTCTACTGCAAGATCATATTTGGTTATGCAGTCACACCGTTTACCGCGTTGCCAAGGCATAAGAGTACCGGTTCCCTTGTGATATACTCGAAAAGCAATGGGGAATTTGATAAGTGCCCCATCACTATAATAGAGGAAAACAATGCAAGTTGCTTTTAAATTGGTTCCAAGTGCATGATCGAACAATATGAAAACACCATGAATCCATTTACAAAATTTGGTATGATGTTTCATGGTATCATCTATGATGAAATAGCCATGAGAAATTTTGTATGTGTTGAGTGTCTGAAGCAAATAGAGCATTTGCAATTCATCTGTACAAATTTTTGCATTCGAAAAAAGATAGGAAAGTGTGCTCACTGCTTTCTCTTTCAGCAACATACAGCTAATTTCAGTAAGATGTAGACGTGACCCTAATATTAATGCTGTAGCAACCAAGGTAAAGTCATACATCTGGGCATTCGTCAGTGCGGGTTGAAGAAAAGAGAGACCACTTACAACAAAACCAAGCCGTTTGGCACATGGAATTTTCATTTGTTCTCCTTGATGTATATGTGAGAAAAAAAATGAACCAAACTATTTTGACACGTTTTGTTAATTTTGTCTACTATTATTTTTCGAAAACTTGAGATTATCGCGGACCGTTTGGATTTATTAAACCTTGGACTGCCGTGAGAGATAGTGAAACTTTTAGCCAACAGTTTTTAACACCTTCGATAGTGGCAGGTATTGAAAGGAAACTATTTCCGGATCTTTTAGCCAAGCCATATGATTTGTATAAAATTAAAAGACACAGGTTATCTTATAAACAAATTTCTCATCAGCAAGAACAAATCCAGCCCAGAGGATGGAATAAAAAAAGCAACTGCTTTTACAGGCCATATTCGATAATAGTCAGGGGTGTTCTTATAGAGCCTGATTTATATCTTGGATTTGATAATGAAAAAGATGCTATCCATGCCGCAAAGCAACATATATGCGTTTGCAGGAATGAAGATATTTTATTCCCCAACGGATCAATAATTAAAATTCCTGAAAAAGACTTTGATACTCAGGAGGATATTTTTAATGGTTTTGAATTAATATTTGAACAAAACGAACAGGCCTTTTTATCAGGATATAACCGTTTTGATGATAATAAACCTATGTATGGATGGCTTAAAATCATCGGCAATCCTGTAAAGTATATATGTTGATTATGGACATTTGTCATCACATAAAAGCAAAAGGAGCTCCTGAGTTCACAACCTTATACGATCACCTTTATCATGTCAGGCTATCAATTGAAAAATTTGCTGAATGCTTGGATTTTGATGTTGAAATTGCAAAAATAGGAGCTGTTCTCCATGATATTGGAAAAGCAAGTCCGATTTTTCAAAAAAGGCTTGTATCAAAATACAGGACTGGTCAATCAACATTCCGCCATGAAATTGCTTCATGCTTTTTTATTTCTCTAATCAAAGAGAAACACCAACCTCAGATAATTGAAATGATAATTGCCCATCATAAATCAATTGAAGGAGACAAAAAGCTGAAGGGCATACTTGATCTTGAAGAAAATGAAGGTGATATTTTTGAATCCCACATAAAAGACTGGGATATCTGGAAACCGGATACCCTGAAAATACTCTCCGCCTTTGGTATTAAGACCAGAGACATTTCTTATGACGAAGCTCATGATAATTATTGCAAAGTGTTAGCCTACTGCGAGACAAGAGTTAAGGATTATGGCTATTCAAGATGGCGCGGTTTACTTATGGCTGCAGATTATTTTGCTTCTGCCCTGTCTGAATCCACAAAGCATTATTTAAAAAATACATTTAAAAAACCAGTCTTGAATTTCTATAATAGAAAATCAGAATTTTATCCTTTGTCATTGAAAGAAGCTATATCGGAAAAACCACACACAATTGTAGTTGCATGTACGGGTGCAGGAAAAACAGACTATCTTTTCAGGCGGTGCAAGGGACGAGTATTTTACACACTTCCGTTTCAGGCATCAATAAATGCAATGTATCAACGAGTTAAAAATGAGTTGTTACCTTCAAATCCGGAACTGGATATTCGAATGCTTCATTCTTCTTCAAAAATAGCAGTTAACGATGAATCACAAGAAGAGATTGTTTTGCAGCGACTCATTGGTTCCAGTGTAAAAATTCTAACTCCATATCAATTAGCTTCTATCATATTCGCCACAAGAGGCTTTGAGTTTCAAATTGAAGATATCAAAGGTTGTGATGTTATTCTTGATGAAATTCATACTTATACAGGTGTCTCAAAGGCAATAGCGCTGAAAATTGTGGAAGTGCTAAATTATCTTGGCTGTCGTATCCATATCGGCACAGCTACCATGCCTTCTTCGTTATATGAAAAAATTATAAAATTGCTTGGGGAAAATTCTGTTAAGCAGGTTTCTTTGGATAAAACAGAGCTTGAAAAATTTGATCGCCATAAACTTTTTAAGATAAATTCATGGGAGGATTCAGATCAAATAATTGCTGATGCTGTCAAAAAAAAACAAAAAGTATTGCTTATTTCTAACCGTGTAAAATCAGCCCAAAGTGTTTTGGCCAGAGTAAAAAACTTATTTCCTGATATTCCATCCATTCTTATTCACAGCAGGTTTAAACGTGGAGACAGGTATGAAAAAGAAAAAAAACTTTTAGGTATCAATAAAAAAGGACAGCCAACAGGTAAATTTAATACTTCATTGGATGCTTGTATCGTAGTCTCCACACAGGTTGTTGAAGTCAGCCTGGATATCAGTTTCGATCTAATGATTACTGAGACAGCTCCTGTTGATTCCTTAATTCAACGTTTTGGAAGAGTTAACAGAAAAAGATCATCATCTACTATCGGCGTTTATAAGCCAATATATTTAATAGCACCTCCGGAAGATATAAATGAAGCAGCTCCTTATGATTTGGAAATATTGAAAAATAGTTTTGAAGTCCTGGAACATAATAGCATTCTTCACGAATCTGATTATCAAAAAAAATAGATTATGTTTTCCCTGCAATATCCAGTTTAAGCATAGAAACCCATGTAGCATTTAAAGGAGGTGGCAAATGGAACATTGAACTGCTAACTCATAGAAACAACTCTATATTGCTCGACCTGCTTGAAATTGACAGCGTAAACTGCATCATTGAATCCGACTGTGAAAAATACAAGGATGCAAACTATAAGGAACAGACCATGATAGAGATACCTGTAAGATATTATTCTGTTAAAGACTTTTACCAGTTAAATTATGGCAGTGACCCATTTGTTATACCGGATCAAGGATATTCTGATGAGATGGGGTTGGAAATTGACAAGGCTAAATCAAATCAAACAGACTTAAATTTTATTTAAAAAGATATTATTATGATCTCAATAAATGTCGGACGCATATTTTTAAAAGCTTTTAACGAAAAGAATAACAAATCATATTCCTCTAAGGAATTTTTTGAAAAAATCTTTTTTGACCTTTTTTTTAATCATTCCAAATATATGAGCTGGTCCACAAACTCGCCTTTTGTACAGATGAAAAAAGGTCAAAAAGTACATCTTTTAAGCGAAGAAGAAAGACGTGATAAACTGAATGAATTTTTTGTAAAGGCAAAAACAGAAACACCTGATTCTAGTTTTGCTATTGGGTTTCCTGCTTCAGAATTAAAAGAGTTTGCAACAACATCAGGACTTGTAAGCGATCTGGAAATCCCTGCTGATGAATCTGACATCTATTACTCATGGATCGGGTCTGGTTTGGGACTTGGAGTCTCAGGCGGAGTGACTATCTTTTTTACTGAATCTGAAATTTTGCTAAAAATTTATGAAGGCTGGAGAGTTTACAGAAATTTTTTAAATGATGAGACCTTAAATAAACTTGCACCTAATAAAATAAACAGTTGGAATGGACAATGGTTAAATTGTGTTTACAACAAAAAAAACAAAACAAATTTTGATTTTGAAAGTTTTATAAATTTACAGTAGTGTCCGGTTAGGTTTTTGCATGTTATATGGGATAAAAAAATTCAGTAGTGTCCGGTTAGGTTTTTGCATGTTATATGGGATAAAAAAATTAGAAAAATGTTCATTTTTTACTTGACAAACCAAATAAAAATTTTTTATCGTTTTGTTATAAAATATAATTATAACAAGGAGTTAAGACAAAAATGGACATATTCAATATCCCAAAAAAGAATTTTAATCCCCAATCTCATGCTCGATTTCTCAAACCTTTGCAAAAGATTTTTCCTGACACGCCACAGCTTAAATCCCGAGGTCACAGGCCATTGAAAATGACTTTTGAAGATCAGCTTCACGCACTGATATTTTTCCATCTACAAGAACATGAATCAGCTCGTGATCTTATTCAACACCTTAAAGAAGACGATTTTGCCAAAGAATGTGTCGCTCCAGATGGAGGGATCAGTCGTAGCAGTTTTTCCGAAATTATCAATTCTCGAGGGCTTGAACAGCTTGAATATGTTTTTCAAGCTCTTTGCAGCCAGGCACAAAATGCTTTACCATCAAATTATTCAGATCTCGGTGAACTCGTTTCCATTGATGGATCTTTAATTGATGCAGTTCTGTCCATGTACTGGGCTGATTACAGAAAAGGCGCTAAAAAAGCAAAAGGCCATTTCGGCTTTGATGTCAATCGCAAGATTCCTATAAAAATTCATCTGACAAATGGAAATGGCGCTGAACGCCCCTTTGTCAGGTCTATCCTTACAAAAGGCCAAACAGGAATCATGGATCGGGGGTATCAATCACATAAGGATTTTGATCTTCTTCAGGATGAAAAAAAACATTTTGTTTGCCGCATCAAAGCGAAAACAACAAGAACTATTATCAAAGAGCAGCCTGTTGATCCCGACAGCTATATTTTTTATGATGCTGTGGTTCTTCTTGGCACTCCTGGGGTAAACCAGACCAGAAAGCCGGTTCGACTGGTTGGTTATAAAATTGCCGGTGTCAAATATTTTGTGGCAACTGATCGTTATGATCTTACAGCCGAGCAGGTTGCAACCGTTTATAAGCTTAGATGGGATATCGAAACTTTTTTCAAATGGTGGAAGAAACATTTAAAAGTGTACCACTTGATTGCTCACAGTAGATATGGCCTGATGGTTCAAATCCTTGCGGGGTTAATAACCTACCTGCTTATGGCCATATACTGCCATGAACAGTTTAATGAACCTGTATCAATAAAGAGGATTCGTCAGCTTAGAAATACCATCCAGAACGAATTACGTACTGACGAAAAAAACGTATGGTCTAATAATCTGATTATCAAAGAGCAAATGCTATATGCAAAAACTTAACCGGACACTACTGATAAATTTAGATAATTTACAATTTTTTAAACGAGAAAAAAATGGAGATATTATAATTGAAACTATTAAATGGAGTAAACTATTTTTCAATATTTCCAAACAATTCTCAGATCAAACATTAATAGGGTATGTTTACAGCTTAGGACAAACAAATAAAACTTTCGGTTTTATACCATTTCATTTTAAGCAGGCACAAACAATTAAACACTTTTATAAGCTTCTTTTTGGAGAAAACAATGCAATGAGGGATAGTGCCGCATATGAGGATATATATGGCACTCATATAAAAAGGGCTTGTGAATTAGGAGTAATAGGACTCCATGCATTACAGCCAAAAGGCTTAAAACAATATTTTGCAGAAGGGAAAAAACCTGACTTCAAAAAAACAAAGGTTACGCAAAAAAGGAGGGAAGATGAAAATGCATATAAAATCAGAGAAGAAAAAGCATTTTTAAAGGATAAGGGGAAAGTTATTTTATTTAGAACCTATAAAACATGGTTGGTTGCTATGATTACAAAAAATAAAGAAGAAATGATTGATTATACAAAAGAGATTGCAATTGCTCTACATTCATATAGGGCAAACACTACAACGACTGTCGCCAAAAATCTTATTGCAAAAGAATTGCTTATTGCAAAATCCAAGAAGAACTTTATAGATGCCTTGGCGGAAATTGTGAAGAATATCCAACAAGAGCACCTGGAGGCATTTAAAGAACTGAAAAACAGGGTTCACCTTATGACATCGGAGGATTTTGGATATTTTGTTGTTCTTCTCAGATTTGATTACGCTTATGAAGAAAGAAATATTTAACTATGAGTTAAGGAGAAAATATGCATACTATTTATATTAGAACTTTAAAAAGGGCAGAGCATACTGTTTTTTGTGTTGCAAATGGGCAGAAAACCTATTTTGATCCTCAATTTAACAGGTTAGTCCCTTACTCCAGCGGGCAACAGATAAAACGCTCAATTATTGATAGACTATCAACAGAATTAAATGAGATTCCGGCCCCTGTAACATTTCTGTCTGACGTGACTACCAAAAAAGAGATCACAGAAGGCGAGGTTTTCGGCACATGTGATCCTTCTCATTTTGACCAGTTGCTTGGCGGCTGGATGAAAGCCATAAAAGGTGGAAAAGAAAAAACTATAAAACGAAGAAGTCCTTTTTCCATATCTGCCATGAGAGCGCTGCATCCATTACTTGCAGGTGTAAATAAAGAGGACATTACTTTTGATAGAAGTGGGCGATCAAATAATAAAGTTATCGTAAGAGGCCCTAAAGGAGATCATCTTTCTGAAGATGATATAAGAACTCTGCTTGAAGGTAAAGATAGGAGCCTGGTACGCAAATTTATACCAGACCACAGAACGGTTACTGGTTTATTCGTCCAGGATATTGCAATTGATTTAAGGCGATTGTTTTGTGTCAGTCTAAATATTTATGAGCCGGAAATAAACCAGGTTACTGAAGATAAATTAAGAGGGAATGGTTGGATTGAAGCAAGGAACATCTTCGGAGATTGCCTGGTGGCACCGCCAAAAGCAAGAGAAAAACTTATCCCTGCAATTGCCAAAGCAATTATTAACTGGCAGATTACCTCAAATCAATCCAGAACATTCAGCCTCATGGAAACTCTTGCGGTTGCAGTAAGTGATAATGCTAATAAAATTGCAAGCAGTATCCGGGGGAAATTAAGTGAAGAGCATGAAAACAGAGCTGTCCCTGTAATAGAAGAAAATTTTGACGGGGTTGATATCTTTATCACTCTCACTGCAGGAGGCTATGTCCTCACAAAGTCAGAAAAAGCTGACGCCTTAGAATTAGCAGAACAAAATATTACAAACAAAATAAATACCTTTGATTATGAAAATCAATTGAATGATTAGTTTTGAATTTAAAATATTAAATACATGATTTATTACGGGGATATATTTTGCGTATTATAATAACTGCAATAAGCGAACAACCATCTTTTTTTCCATACAATTATCAGTATGCGTTACATTCAGCTATATACTCTTTAATGAATGAGTCTTCGGCTGAATATTCAGATTTTTTACATGATAATGGCTATGTAAAAGATGGAATTAATAAAAAATTCAAATTTTTCAGCTTCTCAAAACTTAAATTTTTTCCAAAAAAAAGAGATAGAGAAGGTTTTTATAATGTGAAAAAGATTCAGTTCGTATTTACTTCTTCAATCAGTAGTGTCCGGTTAAGTTTTTGCATATAGCATTTGCTCTTTGATAATCAGATTATTAGACCATACGTTTTTTTCGTCAGTACGTAATTCGTTCTGGATGGTATTTCTAAGCTGACGAATCCTCTTTATTGATACAGGTTCATTAAACTGTTCATGGCAGTATATGGCCATAAGCAGGTAGGTTATTAACCCCGCAAGGATTTGAACCATCAGGCCATATCTACTGTGAGCAATCAAGTGGTACACTTTTAAATGTTTCTTCCACCATTTGAAAAAAGTTTCGATATCCCATCTAAGCTTATAAACGGTTGCAACCTGCTCGGCTGTAAGATCATAACGATCAGTTGCCACAAAATATTTGACACCGGCAATTTTATAACCAACCAGTCGAACCGGCTTTCTGGTCTGGTTTACCCCAGGAGTGCCAAGAAGAACCACAGCATCATAAAAAATATAGCTGTCGGGATCAACAGGCTGCTCTTTGATAATAGTTCTTGTTGTTTTCGCTTTGATGCGGCAAACAAAATGTTTTTTTTCATCCTGAAGAAGATCAAAATCCTTATGTGATTGATACCCCCGATCCATGATTCCTGTTTGGCCTTTTGTAAGGATAGACCTGACAAAGGGGCGTTCAGCGCCATTTCCATTTGTCAGATGAATTTTTATAGGAATCTTGCGATTGACATCAAAGCCGAAATGGCCTTTTGCTTTTTTAGCGCCTTTTCTGTAATCAGCCCAGTACATGGACAGAACTGCATCAATTAAAGATCCATCAATGGAAACGAGTTCACCGAGATCTGAATAATTTGATGGTAAAGCATTTTGTGCCTGGCTGCAAAGAGCTTGAAAAACATATTCAAGCTGTTCAAGCCCTCGAGAATTGATAATTTCGGAAAAACTGCTACGACTGATCCCTCCATCTGGAGCGACACATTCTTTGGCAAAATCGTCTTCTTTAAGGTGTTGAATAAGATCACGAGCTGATTCATGTTCTTGTAGATGGAAAAATATCAGTGCGTGAAGCTGATCTTCAAAAGTCATTTTCAATGGCCTGTGACCTCGGGATTTAAGCTGTGGCGTGTCAGGAAAAATCTTTTGCAAAGGTTTGAGAAATCGAGCATGAGATTGGGGATTAAAATTCTTTTTTGGGATATTGAATATGTCCATTTTTGTCTTAACTCCTTGTTATAATTATATTTTATAACAAAACGATAAAAAATTTTTATTTGGTTTGTCAAGTAAAAAATGAACATTTTTCTAATTTTTTTATCCCATATAACATGCAAAAACCTAACCGGACACTACTGTTCTTCAATGGATGAAAGTCTCAAACATTTAATATTAGGCGGTTTTTCCAGTCAAAAAATTAAATTAATGTTAAATGGGCAAAAATGTGTTTTTACTATAGTCAATGTAGACATACAACCGGAACCGATCTTCAGTAATCGTGAAAAATTTATTTGTCTCTCTCCAATAACTGTTACAACAATAAAAATCGACGAAAATGGAAAACGGAAACAGCATTTTTTAAATTATATGATTCCGGAAGAAAGAAATCATTTTATTGATAATCTTAAAAAAAACCTGATTAACAAATACGAAACGATTAATAATACCAAATATCAAAATTCAAATTACCCCTTTAACTTTAATTTCGATATTAATTACATCACAAAACGAATGGGTAACATTACAAAGTTAATGGAGTTTAAAAATAAAATTAAAATAAAAGCTATAGAGGCTCCTTTCAGCATTGAAGCTGATCCGGAATTAATAAAGATCGGTTACGAATGTGGCTGGGGTGAAAAAAATAGCGCTGGTTTTGGCTGCGTTGAACAAATTTAAGTATCTGGCCTGAACATAAAAACCTGCTCTTTAGATCAATTACCTTTCGGCAAAACAAAACATCCCTTTTTGTTATAGGCAAACTATAACAAAAGGTAACAATTATTATGGAAAATATAAATCAAGAGCAGGGGGAATTCTTTGATTTTCTTGATAATGAAAAAAATAAAAAGAAAACAGGGAAAACATTCCTCCTTATTCTGATATTTTATCAAACCGTTTTATTGCTTGTTCGCCAATACTACTATTTGATATCGTTAATCCAACATGATAATTTTAAATAATATTCACTATGGGATTTAATAATATGCAAAACACAATAGAAATAAAGCATCTTTCCCGGGAAGAAAAATTGATGGTAATGGAAGCCATCTGGGAAGACCTTTTAAATGAAGATGAACCAGTTAAATCTCCTGATTGGCACAAAAAAGCTCTACAAAAAACAGAGGATGGATATTGCTCAGGACAAGAAAAAATTCTGGACTGGCAGGATGTAAAAAAAGAGCTTAGGAAACGCTTCGAATGAAAATAAAGCTTCTTTCTTCTGCACTTGATGATCTAATTAAGGGGCGTTTATTTTATGCAAAGCAGGGAGAAGGGATAGGAGAATACTTCTTTGATTCCCTGTTTTCTGATATTGACTCTTTAACACTGTACGGTGGTATCCATCCGAAATTTTATGGTTATCATCGAATGCTTTCCAAAAGATTTCCTTATGCCATTTATTATAAGCTTGAAGATCAATCTGTGGTGGTAGTATGGAGAGTGCTTGACTTACGTAGCAATCCTTCTAAGATCAAAAAATCATTAGAAAAATGGTGAATAATGTATTTTACCCCAGTAGTGTCCGGTTAGGT
Organism: Desulfosarcina sp. BuS5; assembly: GCF_028752835.1. Taxonomy (NCBI): domain Bacteria; kingdom Pseudomonadati; phylum Thermodesulfobacteriota; class Desulfobacteria; order Desulfobacterales; family Desulfosarcinaceae; genus Desulfosarcina; species Desulfosarcina sp. BuS5. The sequence goes on along the minus strand of NZ_CP087952.1, from coordinate 3,673,271 downwards.
TTTTGCATGTTATATGGGATAAAAAAATTATAAAAATGTTCATTTCTTACTTGACAAAACAAATAAAAATTTTTGTCGCCTTGTTATAAGATATAATTATAACAAGGAGTTAAGGCAAAAATGGACGTATTCAATATCCCAAAAAAGAATTTTAATCCTCAATCTCATACTCAATTTCTCAAACCTTTGCAAAAGATTTTTCCTGACACGCCACAGCTTAAATCCCGGGGGCACAGGCCATTGAAAATGACTTTTGAAGATCAGCTTCACGCACTGATATTTTTCCATCTACAAGAACATGAATCAGCTCGTGATCTTATTCAACACCTTAAAGAGGACGATTTTGCCAAAGAATGTGTCGCTCCAGATGGAGGGATCAGTCGTAGCAGTTTCTCCGAAATTATCAATTCTCGAGGACTTGAACAGCTTGAATATGTTTTTCAAGCTCTTTGCAGCCAGGCACAAAATGCTTTACCATTAAATTATTCAGATCTCGGTGAACTCGTTTCTATTGATGGATCTTTAATTGATGCAGTTCTGTCCATCTACTGGGCTGATTACAGAAAAGGCGCTAAAAAAGCAAAAGGCCATTTCGGCTTTGATGTCAATCGCAAGATTCCTATAAAAATTCATCTGACAAATGGGAATGGCGCTGAACGCCCCTTTGTCAGGTCTATCCTTACAAAAGGCCAGACAGGAATCATGGATCGGGGGTATCAATCACATAAGGATTTTGATCTTCTTCAGGATGAAAAAAAACATTTTGTTTGCCGCATCAAAGCGAAGACAACAAGAACTATTATCAAAGAGCAGCCTGTTGATCCCGACAGCTATATTTTTTATGATGCTGTGGTTCTTCTTGGCACTCCTGGGGTAAACCAGACCAGAAAGCCGGTTCGACTGGTTGGTTATAAAATTGCCGGTGTCAAATATTTTGTGGCAACTGATCGTTATGATCTTACAGCCGAGCAGGTTGAAACCGTTTATAAGCTTAGATGGGATATCGAAACTTTTTTCAAATGGTGGAAGAAACATTTAAAGGTGTACCACTTGATTGCTCACAGTAGATATGGCCTGGTGGTTCAAATTCTTGCGGGGTTAATAACCTACCTGCTTATGACCATATACTGCCATGAACAGTTTAATGAACCTGTATCAATAAAGAGGATTAGTCAGCTTAGAAATACCATCCAGAACGAATTGCGTACTGACGAAAAACACGTATGGTCTGATAATCTGTTTATCAAAGAGCAAATGCTATACGCAAAAACTTAACCGGACACTACTGATTTTACCCAAAATTAGCCGGCATTTCACGACGCTCAATCAATATCTTCGCCATTTTTATTTTTGTTTGAGTTGCTATCCATATATTGTGACACACTCACTACTAAGACACAATATATGGTGCATAAAATCGTAGTTCAAAGCCAGATTTTCAATTTGGCGAAGGTATTGTCAATATGACGTTATTTGATATATGTGGAGGAAGATTTTTGACAGATTCAGTATCTATGTCCAAATTGTAATCAATAAGTTGTAACATCCCTTTTGTTTCTTTTATTTTACGCCAGGGTTCACTATGAAGGAAGGTGGAAAATAACCAATATGGACAAAATAGAACTTTTAAAACTTATTAACAAAGGCGAATCCAGCTTTGTGGAATTTAAAGCAGATACACCGGATATTAAAGCGGAAACAATTGGAGAGTATGTTGTCTGTTTTGCAAACTCAAAGGGCGGGAAAATTCTGCTCGGCGTAGACGATGACGGTACAATAACAGGACTGAAAGGCAGGTTTTCAGAATATGGCAAATGGATATCTGACGCTGTTCAGGGCTGGGTGCATCCGAATATTATTGTTGATTATGAGGAGGTGCCTGTAGAAGAAAATTTGCGGGTTGCAGTGATTACTGCGCCGATTGGTGTTGCCAGGCCGTATTCCAAACGCAAGGGCAAGGATGCAAAGGAACGTTACTATATTCGCGATGTAACCAGTTGCCGGGAAACAGATAGAGAAGAACTAAGACGTTTATTTCAAAGCTCCGGAATGATTCATTTTGAGGTGACGCCTGTGCCAAGATCAAAACCGGAAGATTTGAATGAAACGATGCTTGTTGAGTATTTCAGGCGGGTCAGAGATATCGGTTATGATGATACGCCAAAATGGCTTCGGATTTTGATTGACAATCAGATACTTTCTGAAGAACTTGGCGCTGTTAATTGTACTCTGGCAGGGCTTGTTTTATTTGGCAAAAAGAATAGAGTTAAAAGATTAATTCCTCAAAGCGGTATTACCGCTGTAGAATATGACGCTCCTGATGCTGATGTAGCGGGTCGTTTTCGCAAAGAGATCAACGGCCCCCTGATTTCGTTGCGTGAAAACGCGGGAGTTATTGCTGAAGAAGGCATAATTGACCAAGCTGTAAATTTCGTTTTAAGGGTAAGGTCAAAAGAAAAAATTGAAGGTACAAGACGTGTGACTGAATATGCTTATCCTCCTGATGTTTTGCGTGAAGCCGTTGTTAATGCCGTTGCCCACAGAGATTATACCATCGGCGGGACAAATATCGGCCTTTGGCTCTATCCTGATCGGTTGGAAATCGATAGTCCGGGTAATCTTCCAAACACTATCACAATACAACAGATGAAAAGCGGCGCCCGCTATCACCGCAATCAAACCATTGTAGATTATCTGCGCGATATGAATTTTATCGAAGGCAGTGGAAGGGGTGTATCACGCAAAATCATCCGTGGCATGATTGAGCATAATGGCAAAGAGCCGGACTTTGAGCTAAGGGGCGAAGCATTAAGAGTTACTTTATATGCTTAAAAGTAACTATTCAGCCACAGATTTACACAGATGAACGCAGATAGGTTTAAATATAAAGAAATCAAGGTAAACACTCAGGTAGATGGGCTGAAGACTGTTAGGAAAAAGCGCATTTTTGCCTGGTTCCCATGCTCCTGCGTGGGAACCCTTGCAGGATTCCTTGCAGCAAGCTACGGGGAATGCGCTCGCTATTGCGGTTCAACAGTGAACCGATAACTGTAAACCGTGAACGGTTACAAAATATTTATGGACATTAGTTTATGCAAAACCTGAATTTCACCGGAACCCAGATAAACTACTATTTTGTATGTCATCGCAAACTCTGGCTGTTTACCAAAGATATAAGGTTTGAGGATAAAAACGAATATGTGCAATTGGGGCGGCTTATTGATGAAAACACCTATAAACGGAATAAAAAACAGATTGAAATCGGCAAAATTAAAATTGATTTTATTGATAATAAGGGCGTAATCCATGAAGTTAAAAAATCAAACAAGATTGAAAAGGCTCATATCCACCAGGTGAAATATTATATCCTTACCTTAAAGAGAATGGGGGTTGAAAATGTCACAGGTGAAATTGATTACCCAAAACTGAAGAAAAGGGAAACCGTATTATTGACGCCTGAGGATGAAAAAGAATTTGAAAAGATTTTTTCAAATATCCGGGAAATTCTTGATAAACCAAAACCGCCCGCTGTAATTAAAAAAACTATATGCAAAAAATGTGCATATCATGAATTCTGCTTTGCATAAAGGATGAGATGAAACAATCTTTATATCTTTTTTCAAACTGTACCATTAAAAGAAAAGACAACACCCTGATGTTTGATATTGAAGGTAAAAAAAAATTCCGTCCTGTTGAAGCTGTTTCTGATATTTTTCTTTTTAGTGAACACACGCTTAATACAAAGCTGCTGAATTTTCTGGGGCAGCAGAAAATTCCTGTTCACATATTTAATTATTACGGATTTTACTCCGGTTCCTTTTTCCCAAGGGAACAGTATCTTTCGGGGCATGTCACAATAAGCCAGGCCAAGCATTACCTTGATAAGAAAAAAAGAATGCTTTTGGCTTATGAATTTTTAAATGCAGCAGCTTCAAATATTCTTACAAACCTGACATATTACAATAACAGGGGAAGGGATGTCGGTGAAAAAATTCTAAAAATAAAAGTATTGAAAAAATCATTAAAAGCAGCAGATTCTATCCCATATTTAATGGGTATCGAAGGAAATATCAGGGATTTGTATTATTCCGCCTTTAATGAAATTGTTCAAAATAAAATCGAATTTCAAAACCGTGTAAAAAGACCTCCTGATAATTTTATCAATTCGCTGATTTCCTTTGGCAATTCACTTGTTTACACATCAATTTTATCTGAACTTTATCGAACCCAGCTTGATCCTACCGTCAGTTTTCTCCATGAGCCGGGATACAGGCGTTATTCCCTTGCCCTGGATATATCTGAAATTTTCAAACCCATCCTTATTGATAGAATGATCTTCACGATGATCAATAAAAATGAGTTAACTGAAAAAGATACGGAAAAAGACCTTAATTACTGCTATTTGAAAGACAAAGGCAGGATGAAATTTTTAAGAAAATATGATGAAAGGCTGAAAACAACTGTTAAACATAAAAAGCTCAATCGGCATGTTTCTTATAAAAGACTTATCAGGCTTGAGTGTTATAAAATCGTTAAACATATTCTTGGTGAAGAAAAATACTCAGGATTTAAGATGTGGTGGTAAACATGTATGTAATTGCAATGTATGACATAAATACGGAAACAAAGGCTGGCCGGAAAAGGCTTAGGCATATTTTTAAATTAATGAAAAAATATCTTATTTGGATTCAGAATTCAGTCTTTGAAGGGGAAATTACCAAAGCCAAATTTGAAGAAATGAAATTAAAAGTTAACAATCTTATTGACAACGCTATAGATTCGGTTATTTTCTTCAAAAGCCGTGATATCAAGTGGATGGATAAAGATATTTGCGGCGTTGAAAAAGATGATACTGATAATTTTTTATAAACAGATGCTCTTCGATAAATCACAAAAAACAAAAAATCCGTCAATCTCCCTATGTTTTTACATCATTGGAGGTTGACGGAAAAAATCATTTATTTTATTATTATAACTTATTAATTTTATATTATTTATTGGGCGGCTTTTAATCAGACCAGAATGGAATTGAAACAAACTGTGAAGATCTGACAATCCTGAACACTTTTAATCAGACCAGAATGGAATTGAAACTTCTATGGAAGCCCTCCATGTTAAGTTCCATTAGGCCGCTTTTAATCAGACCAGAATGGAATTGAAACCAACGGCCGGCGGGGCAAAGTCTTTGTGGCTGCCGGCCTTTTAATCAGACCAGAATGGAATTGAAACCCTCAAAACTTAATGATGCTATGAGGGGGTGCTGTGTGTCTTTTAATCAGACCAGAATGGAATTGAAACTCTAAAATCCAGCGATAAACATCACAGGTGAAATAACTTTTAATCAGACCAGAATGGAATTGAAACGCATATATAATTGGCCAGGATGACTCATTGCATTTAACTTTTAATCAGACCAGAATGGAATTGAAACCCCCCGCAACAAGTCAACCTTGCAGGAAGATATCAGCTTTTAATCAGACCAGAATGGAATTGAAACTTATTTCGGCCTTGCCCTCTTCAAAATGTTTTATTCCTTTTAATCAGACCAGAATGGAATTGAAACTATCGAAGAAACAGGTTCAGGCGGCCGGATTCGATTTGCTTTTAATCAGACCAGAATGGAATTGAAACAAACCGGAACTGTGTCTATACAGGTTGAATAAATGACCTTTTAATCAGACCAGAATGGAATTGAAACCACTCAACACACAGCGGATTTAAACGCAGGAAATGTCTTTTAATCAGACCAGAATGGAATTGAAACAAAACCGGTCTTCGGCCGCATGAGCTTTGCACATCTCTTTTAATCAGACCAGAATGGAATTGAAACATAAAAACCTGGTCAACATTTGCAACAGCCTGGGCGCTTTTAATCAGACCAGAATGGAATTGAAACTTTTGAGCCCTTTTTACTATACCATCCCTCTTTTTTTGCTTTTAATCAGACCAGAATGGAATTGAAACCCGGCAACATATCCGGTTTCAGTAGAAGAAGCAGCCTTTTAATCAGACCAGAATGGAATTGAAACAAAACAGGGATTAATGCTGGTAAAAGAAATTTTAAGGCCTTTTAATCAGACCAGAATGGAATTGAAACATTGGCAGTATAGAACATAAAACGTATAAAGGCAGGTCTTTTAATCAGACCAGAATGGAATTGAAACAAAGCAAATTTTGAACGGCGGCGGCGGCGGCAAGGACTTTTAATCAGACCAGAATGGAATTGAAACGCAAATCGAAAACTCAGGACGAATGAAACAATTAATCTTTTAATCAGACCAGAATGGAATTGAAACTTATGATGACCGCATAGTGTTTTGCATTTATCGAGATCCTTTTAATCAGACCAGAATGGAATTGAAACTTTCGCGCGCCAGCTCAAATCGCAGTCATCGTGTAAGCTTTTAATCAGACCAGAATGGAATTGAAACCAGAAGATTATGCTGATTATAGATACGATGTTACACTTTTAATCAGACCAGAATGGAATTGAAACCTAGAAATCTGATAAGTGCTGTTTCTACGCAACTATCTTTTAATCAGACCAGAATGGAATTGAAACAAAGTTGTTTCAGGAGCATAAAGCCGGATAAAAAAGGCTTTTAATCAGACCAGAATGGAATTGAAACAAAAAAGGAGTAAAAAACTGAAAGCATTGTCTATTCCTTTTAATCAGACCAGAATGGAATTGAAACATTTTCATATTGAAGGATTGAAAGAATTAGAGATTCTTTTAATCAGACCAGAATGGAATTGAAACACTTTTTGGTTTACTCCGGTTGCAACCGCTGCAAAACTTTTAATCAGACCAGAATGGAATTGAAACATCTAAAACAGAAACTGGTGCTTGGGTTAATGAGGGCTTTTAATCAGACCAGAATGGAATTGAAACAAGCTTACCCTGTTGATATTCTCTGCCTTCATACCTCTTTTAATCAGACCAGAATGGAATTGAAACAAATTTTTATCTGCTGAAGCATCCGAGGAATGGGACACTTTTAATCAGACCAGAATGGAATTGAAACCGGATATCAAGGTGCATAAAGAAAAGATTATGGTTCTTTTAATCAGACCAGAATGGAATTGAAACATGCGGGTTTTATTTTCGGCAACTGTTTTGATTTTACTTTTAATCAGACCAGAATGGAATTGAAACAAATCCAACATGATTTTTTTTTGGCTTTTGATTTGCTTTTAATCAGACCAGAATGGAATTGAAACAGCGAAGAGATTGAACCAGAGTCGGATTTGAAGGAACTTTTAATCAGACCAGAATGGAATTGAAACGAAAAAGGATTGAAACCATAGAATCTTTCGTAGCTCCTTTTAATCAGACCAGAATGGAATTGAAACGAGGAACGGAAAAAACAATTCGCAATTAAGGAAAACGCTTTTAATCAGACCAGAATGGAATTGAAACATTCTCTATTTTCTTTCGTTACTACCCAGAAAGGTGACTTTTAATCAGACCAGAATGGAATTGAAACCATTCATCCCGCATAAGCTGCGCATTCGACGTGAACTTTTAATCAGACCAGAATGGAATTGAAACAAAGAAAACCATTCAAAAATCGTTTTCTGTGTAGTACTTTTAATCAGACCAGAATGGAATTGAAACTTATCCCCGTACAGCGTGGCGTTCTGGCCGTCTGGCTTTTAATCAGACCAGAATGGAATTGAAACAAAAAGGCTTAGAAGAACTTCAGACACTCGTTGACAGCCTTTTAATCAGACCAGAATGGAATTGAAACCCAAATCAGCCGACATCAACCGGCCTGCAACCTGCGCTTTTAATCAGACCAGAATGGAATTGAAACTCCCAGGAGTTACCCAGGGGAAAACGAAGAAATTTAACTTTTAATCAGACCAGAATGGAATTGAAACTTTCAAGGATATATTTTTCTTGTGCCGTCCACTGCTCTTTTAATCAGACCAGAATGGAATTGAAACCCGGCAAGGTAAAGCAGAACGTCATACACAGCGTACTTTTAATCAGACCAGAATGGAATTGAAACGACGCACGGCAAACTCGGCCCAGCCTGTAGTAAGAACTTTTAATCAGACCAGAATGGAATTGAAACAATCTGCTATGGGTGGCGCTGAAAGCCTGGATCAGGCTTTTAATCAGACCAGAATGGAATTGAAACGGGCATATCGTGTTTTTACAAAAGATTCACTGCTTCCTTTTAATCAGACCAGAATGGAATTGAAACTTTATCAGCAGTGAATATTCGGTCCGGAGCGGAGACCCTTTTAATCAGACCAGAATGGAATTGAAACGTTAAAGTAGTATGTAATGCTGATGTTATTGATGGCCTTTTAATCAGACCAGAATGGAATTGAAACATTGTAACAATGTTCGGGAACGCCTATGTGGAGGACACTTTTAATCAGACCAGAATGGAATTGAAACTAATCTTTTTCACGATAGAAGAAATCGTAATCCCCGCTGTTAAGTTCCACGATAAATTGAACAGAAAAAGGGGAAAATTTTCAAATTAATTTGACCAGTTTGAAAATTTTTCATTTTATTTGGCTCATAATTTGAAGTAATTCAACCCCGAATTCTCTGATGAAAGAAAAAAAAGCTTAATATATTTTGGCATGCCGTTCGTTTTTGCTGCAAAGTGCATTATTATGTAAGCTTAATTGAACCTAAATATATCAATTAGTGTGAGAATTCCAAAATCTATGACTCTTTCCCCTACCCCTTGGAAGGGGGAGCGTGTGTCTTTTAAAAAGTTTTAAAAACAGTAAAAAATGTAACAAAATTTATCTCAAATAAAATGGAAAAATCTAAGTCTGGTCAATTTAATTAGTGTCTGAACGAAAATATTTTTATCACGAAAAAACAATCACTTAGCTATTTAATGGTCAACGAAGTTTTCGCATAAAATTACTTTTTACTTCTAAAAAATATTTTACTTTTTTCTTCAGTTATGATATCAATCTAATTGATATCATAACTGATGTTCTTAATGTTTGAACATTGCTTTCTTTTAACAGGTCATAAAAAAAAGTAAAATTTCGGTGGAAATATATGCGAAAAGTTATCGATATGCAAATAAAATTTGGAGAGACGGCTATTGCTAATATTCAGTTTGATCCACATTCACGGGATGAAATTCCAAAACTTCTTCGGGGCTTGCAATCTATCTGGTGTAACCGTGAAATCAGGGATCAGGTTTTTGATGCCTTAAAAGGAATTATTCCTGAAAACGTTAATCCAAAGAATGGGCGCAAGGGTATGGATTTATGGAAAATATTTGTGCTTGGGACATTAAGATTAAATTGCAATTGGGATTATGACAAACTTCTTGAAATGGCCAATAACCACGGCAAATTGCGTCAAATGCTTGGGCATGGGAAAATGAATGCGGATTACAAATATGCTTTACAAACATTAAAAGACAATATTTCCATGTTTACTCCAGAAGTCCTTGATAAAATTAATGTAATTGTTCTTGGTCATGGTTATAAAATTGTCGGAAAAAAATCTGAAGAAACTTTGAAAGGAAGCTGCGATTCTTTTGTTTTAGAAACAAATGTTCATTATCCTACAGATATTAATCTGCTTTTTGATGCAGCTCGGAAAGTAATCATCTTGATTATGTGCCTTTGTGACAAATTAAATATTTCTGATTGGAGACAAGGCAAAAGCAACCTTCGCAAAATAAAAATCCTTTTCAGGAAAGCTCAGCAATTAAAAAGATCTACTTCAAAAAATGACGACAAAAAGGCTGAAAGAGAACGATTGATTATAAATGCTCACAAGGCATATATTGAATTGGTTCAATCATGTATTGATAAAACCAGGCAAACTATTGATTCAATTCAGTTTCCAGGCATAATATCATCTTTTATAATTGATAGTATAAAAAAATACATAACGGATGCCGACAAGCAAATAGATCAGATTCGCCGGAGAGTTATTGAAGGCGAAACAATTCCTCATCACGAAAAAGTTTTTTCAATTTTTGAGAAGCATACTGAATGGATCAGTAAAGGCAAGGCCGGTGTCCCTGTGGAATTAGGTCTAAAGGTTTGTATTGTCAAAGATCAATATGGCTTTATTCTCCATCATCGTGTCATGCAGCATGAAACCGATGATAAAGTTGCTGTTATTATGGTAGAAGAAACTCAAAAAAAATTTCCTGATTTTAAAAGCTGCAGTTTTGATAAAGGCTTTCATAGCCAGGATAATCAAAAAAAGTTAGCGGCAATACTCGATAAAGTTATCCTTCCCAGAAAAGGAAAGCTTTCCGCAATAAATAAAGAGATTGAAAATTCAGAAGAATTTATTAAGGCCAGACATAAACACTCTGCCGTTGAGTCTTCGATTAATGCTTTGGAAAATCATGGTCTTGATCGTTGTCCTGATCATGGAATACATGGTTTTAAACGATATGTCGCCTTAGCTGCAGTAGCACGAAATATTCAAATTATAGACCATGTACTTCAACAAAAAGAAATAAAAGCATTACAGCGCGCCAAGCAAAAAATACAAAAAGCAGCGTAATTTTTGCTTAAAAACACTTTGATGGATAGGTGTGTCCAATTTTAGGAAATATTTCAATTTTATAGGATTTTATTATCTTTATTACAGGATGAACCAATAATTGGTTTTATCTGTTAATAATTTTGAACAGCGAAGCTAAAAAAAAATTAAAAATTATCGCCAGCAAAACCTGAAATTAGGGGTTTTCGTTCAGCCATTAATTAGGAAATTAATGCCAGAATAATGTGCAACTTAGGAACGGGGACGAAATAACTTCCACAAGTAGGCGCACAGATTTAGGTTAGGTTTGTTCGATCTAAAAGTATAAAAGTTGCAGGAATAGCAAGCTATTTCAAGATTTTTATACTTTTATATCGGGCAAAGATGGCCTGAAGCTGTGATGTATAGTTGGGGAAGTTATTTCGTCCTCGTTCCTTAACAACACCCCAGCCTTAAACAGCAGGAGTTGTTGATTGCACAATATGAGATCCATAACCTGGGCATCCTATCGCAACGCTAAATCGATAACCGCGTCAGTTTTTCCGGGAAGAGCATAATCTCTTGTCAGACTTTTTTTTGTGTGCATGGGAACCAGGCCGACGCTGAAGTCGTATTTCATAGCAAGACCCAAAACCGTCTTGATGACATCCAGTGCCCCTGAAACCACCACGTGGCCTACCCCGTCAAGCAATCCTTCAGGATCCTGCATCATTGTGTCAAATGCAACAGGGGTTATTTTTACACCAAAAGGATTGTTTTGGAGTCGCTCGATCAGATCCTTGGTATCCTGAGTGTAAACAAACAGTGCGGAGTCTACATGATCTGTCATAAATATGTTCTCCCAAGCCAAAGATGGCCATCAAAGTAACGATCTTCGTCCTTGATTCCAGCTAAGCCATAGATGATAAGATTCAAATACTGTAACGCTTTTTTTCGAGGTCCTTTTTAAGGTAGGATCTTTATCTTTTGTGAAATCAGTCGGTTAAAAAAATATTGCAAAAAGGAAGATTTGCAAAATATTGTAACGATCAAATAAAATTTCATTTTTAGCCATAGAGCGCTAAAATGAAAAACATAAGGCAGTTAATATTTATCCAATGAAATAAAATACTTAGGAGTAATTAATGCGGCTACAAAAAGAAAATGTCTCCAATTGAAGACAAAGTGCAAATCCTGTAAATTTAGCTTTTTCGAATTTTTTCGACAGATAACATGTTATTTTGATCGTTGCAAGTATAATTTCAAAAGCCGGGTAATACGGCGGAATAAGCTGGGTACTTTTTTAAATTTCAGATGGATAAGCGGCGGGATAAAATCCAGCCAAGGCGTTACATTATTTTGTCATTGATTCGGGGGTAAGGCGTTACACTATTTGAATCTTAGCACATAGATTGTCAGATAATAACCCTGTTTTAAAATTTGGCACAAGGCCAGGGGGGGCAGGGGTTCAAAATCTTGACCCCCTACTCCGACGACCGATAACGCAGTAAAATTATTTATGTGACAATCTATAATACGATGCATCTGAGTGGGGAGCTGAATCTGAAAATTTATTCAACCAGGATAAGGTGTTGTCGGATAATTTTGTAAAAAAGGACTTGAGACACTACGCCATAAAATATAACCCTTTTATGGGTCCCGTTTGTGGGTATTGTTTCGGATTATTTTGTTTCAGAGAAATAGAAACGGGGGCGAAATAACGTCCCCAACTATACATCATGGCTTCAGGCTGAATTTTGTGTGATTAGATGGATAAAATTTGGGCAGAAGCCTACATAACATTGATTTTCTTCAGACCATTCAACAATTTTTAGATAGCGATCAGAATTTTTCATTTTTTTGACTCCTCAATTGCCTTTTGAACATCCTTTTCTTGGTAGTGCAAAGCGTCAGTCCCAATTTTTCCTAAAATAATAACAGGCTTTGCCACTTTCGGATGAACAAAGTTCCGGTGACTTCCTTTCCCTCCACGATTAATAAATCCAGCTTTTTCAAGTTCTTTGATAAGTTGTTTTACCTTCCGTCAATAAAAATATAATATTATTTTGATACTGCTAAGTCAATTTTCTATTTAAAATGAGGCTCTTCCACTAATACGGTGCCGGCTCACGTCGGAACAAGGTAAAATCCCAGGGAGTTACATCCCGGAATCAGGGCTTGCGACTATTCCGGTGTCTATGTCGGAATAGTTTTGTAAAAAAGGGTTTGAGACACTATGCCATAAAATATAACCCGTTTATGGGGGGCAGGGGTCAAATCTTTTGATTTGACAAAAGGTTAAGTTCATCCGCTGATTTTTTTTCAATTAAAGCTCCAGCAGTTTCTTCTGCGCTTTCTACTTGATGATTATTTGATGTCTCCAATTTTTCCCTCATAGCGTCAGGAATGCGGATAAATTGTAAGCGCTGCAGATAATTGCAAGCAATCTTTATGCAAATTTTGAACAGCGCCGTTCGAATGTTACAAGCCCAGGAGCCATGCAGGGATGTCCCTTTGGAATACCCTTACATTCCTGTATCGGATTTCCCGATCATTCCCATCAAGCATTAAAAGTGTGTTGTCTCCGGCATCAAGGTTCGTATTCTGCAAGAGGAACGAAGACATTTCCCTTTCATAATTATCGTCATGAAGGGTTTTCGTAACTTGATACTTATCGAAATTACCGTCTTTGGAGCGCGCAATAAAATCTATTTCCTTTCCTGAAGAAAGAGCTCCGAAACAAATAGTTTTACGATCTCTTTTGAGCTTGAAAAATACAACATTTTCAAGCTATTTTGAAACATTACTCACGGAAGGAGGATACACATTGATCAGACCTGTATCAACCGCATAATACTTCCGGGTCGTGCCAAACAATTTTCCTGATTTCCAGTCGAACTTGTTTGTTTCGTAAATCGCAAATGATTTCAGCATGTACTGCACATACTTTATGACGGTTTCCTGCTTAATACTGGTGCCCACTTGTTTTAGATAGTTGGATATCTTTTAAAAGGATACGATGTTCCCTGCCGCTGAAAGCAGATAAAAAAGATCCTTTCCAAAACCATTGAATGCTTTATGTTAAACCGCTTAATAATATCATCCAGAATAACTTTACTGATAATGCCTTCAATATAGGAAAAACAGGCCGTGTCACTTTGAATGGTCAGGATTTCAGGGAGCCCGCCAAATTTCAAATATCGATAGAAGTGCTTTTCTCCTTTTAATTTCGATATCTTTTTCAACTGTTAACCGTAAACTGATAACCGTGAACGGTTAGGAATATCTTAAGCCTTATAAGATTCAGTCAAAAAATTGACATTCACTCAAGGCAGGGGCGGATTTCATATCCGCCAAAAATGATACAGGGGCAGAAATGGATTCTGCCCCTACACCTTGGCACATTAAATGCAGTAATCTTACCAGGAACTTTATAATATAGCCGGCAGCCGATAGCAGGATCATATTTGTTCATAGATATTACAATGCATAAAACCGAAGCAAAGGTGGTTTATCTTGATTATTACGGCCTTCGGGAAGCGCCGTTTTCCATAACTCCGGATCCGGAATTCCTGTTTGCTTCAGGTACCCACCAGAGCGTTCTCGACAGAATTATATACGGTATAGAAAATTGGTTCGGATTTATCCTGCTGGTGGGAGAAGTGGGAACAGGGAAAACGACTATTTGCAGATCTATCCTGGACAGACTCGAAAACAGAGCCAGGACAGTATTGATTATTAATCCTGCTGTTTCAGGAAAAGAGCTTATTTCCGGCATTCTGCATGATTTGAAAGTTACCCATCGCAAGAATGCATCAAAAAAGGAGTTGATAGATTGTTTAAACCGGTTTTTAATTAAAGTTGCAGATAACATTCCTGTAGTCGTTATTATTGATGATGCACAGGCAATGCCGTTTGATGCTCTCGAAGATCTCAGGCTTCTATCTAACCTTGAAACTGACAAGAAAAAGCTGCTTCAGATAGTGCTTGCAGGCCAGCCTGAACTGGCGGAAAATATTTCCCGCAGAGAATTAAGGCAGCTTCGGCAAAGGATTTCGATCGACTGCCGTCTTGATGTTTTGTCAAAAAACGAAATCGAAGGATATATCCGGCACCGGCTTTATATCTCAGGAGATAATGGCCGCATCTGCTTTACGGGCAAAGCGCTTAAGCTGATATTTCGATTATCAAGGGGGATACCAAGATTAATCAACAAGCTTTGTGATTATGCTTTAACCGCAGGTTATATAACAAACGACTATGTGATCGACCGAAGTCATGTAAAAAAAGCAGAAAAAGAACTTTTTAGTCCTGTTTTTAAAAATAATTTTTTTAAAAGCGCTGGATTGCGAGCCTCCTCATGGAATATGGTAAAGTATTGGCCGGTTTTGCTCTTTCTGATTATTTTACCGATGGCGCTTTGCTGGCGGGATATTATTCCCTCTACTATTTTATCCGTCAAGGCTTTGACAAAACAAGAGATAGCGTCATGGGTAATAAAAAATCAACACGTTGCTGATAATACAAAAACCGGATTTTATAAAATACCGGACCAGAATGGGAAAAATATTTATAGTAAAACTGATGGGGCTAAAAAATTTCAAAATCAGATAACTGCAGTTAAACAGGTTGAAGGTGAAAAGAACTGGGTTATACAGGTAGCCTCTTTAAAAAAATCAAAAGCTGCGGATAGAATGGTTGCAGAACTTCAAAATAAAGGTTTTCAGGCCTTTACTCAAAAAAAAGAGGTTCCGGGCAAAGGCGTCCGGCACAGAATCCGAATCGGTTATTTTAAAGATATTGATCAAGCCCGTTTAGCGCAAACAAGATTAAAATCGCTAAACTATCAAGGAGTAATCTATTAATTTTTTGCGAAAAAATGGAGCTGAGGATGAGCCTGTTAAACGATGCCTTGAGAAAAAATAATGCCGGGCGTAAAAAAAAGGAACCACTCGATGCGCCGGAATTAAAAATAAACGGCGCGTCAAAAATAAAAACCTGGTTAAAGCTTTCAGCCTGTGGCGGGGTCGCATTTTTTTTAGCGCTTTTTATCTGCCGGCAGGTTTTTTTCTGTTCCGATTCCGACGGCATGGAACAAAAGCCTGGTAATTTTTTTAATGCGGCAAAACATACGCCGGAAAAGGTCGAACCTGTTTTAACCTGTGAAATAGCGTCCAGGAAAAAAAGCGGTTTTTCAAGCGCGCCTGAAAAAAAAGAATCACAAGCTGAAAAGGTTATTTCTGAGCCGGAAGTTATTGCCAAAATTGATTTGCCTGTAAAAAAGAAAGACACAAGCAATAAACTTTTAGCAAAAAAAAAATTTTCCTCCAAAAAAAATAAACAAAAAGAAAATTATGAAAAAAAGGTAAGATCAGAGGAAATTTTTTATAAAAAAGCCTTAACATATCAAAAAGCAAACAGGTTCAATCAGGCAATCCGGATGTACAGGGAAGTTTTGAAAAATAATCCTGAGCGCCGGGATGCGCTGTTAAATATAGGAGCATGCTATATAAAAATTTCCGAGTTTTCAAACGCAATCATATATCTTGACAAGCTTAAAACCCTGGAAACCGGATCTTGTGATGGATTGATAAACATTGCGGTTGCGCAGATCAAACTGGGTCGGTTCAATAAAGCCCTTGTCTGCCTGGACGAAGCGGAAGCGCTGATAAAAATCCCGCGATTCGAAATATTTCTTTATCGCGGGTTGGCTTTCAGCCGGCTTAATGAACCGGATCAAGCCTTAAAGTGGTACCGCAAGGCAGAGCAGCTTGTTCCGAAAAATTCTCTTTTACTTTTTAACATGGCAATTTTATTTGATAAGCAGAAGATCTATCCCGAGGCGGTAAAATACTATTCAGCCTGTTTGGGAGGCGCTGATTTACTCTCGGATGAGGAACAAAAAGCCGTTAAAAAACAGGTAGGCTTGATTAAGAGATTTATGAAGCCGCGCGAATATGCCGGCCTGAAAATTACCGGAAATAAAAAGGCAAAATGAAAAAAAGAATCGGAGATATTTTGGTCGAAATGGGGTTTATAGACAATGACCAGATAGAATTGGCCTTTGTTGAAGCAAAAAAGACAGGCCTGATGCTGGGAGAGGTCCTGTTAAGGCTGGACTGGATTAGCGAAGAAGAGCTTCAGATGGCTATTGCCGTTCAAAGCGGGGCTGAAATGCTCAATACCTCCACCGTGGAGATTGACCGGGGGCTGATTTCGCAGATACCTGTCGATTTTGTAAAAAAAAATTCAGTTTTTCCCTTTGCCAGAGTCGATAAGACCATCAAAGTGGCCACTGCCAATCCTTTTGATGTGATTGCCAAAGACAATATTGCCAGAATGACCGGCTGCCGGGTGAAAACATACCTGGCGCCGGCGGAATGGGTTGCAAAGTCAATCAGGCTCTATTACCAGACAGCAGCAATGGTCGATAGTGAAATAGAAGAGATAACCCGGAGCGGAGCGGAAAAAGGGACGCAGGACGAAAACCGGGTAATCAGGCTTGCCGGGCTGCTTGTGGAAAAAGGGCATGTTCTGGGGGCCAGTGATATTCACGTAGTGCCGGATACAAATCTGGTCAGAGTCTTTTACCGGGTTGACGGGGTGCTTCTGCAGGAATATCTTTTCCCCAAAAAATTTCACCAGGGTCTTGTAACCCGTTTTAAAATTATGGGCGACATGGATATTTCAAATCCGAACATACCGCATGACGGCCACATCAAATATCAGGGCCCGGCCGGCAAATTTGATCTCAGAGTTTCCACCTTTCCTACTCATCTTGGCGAAACCGTTGTAATGCGGCTCCTGATTTACAGCAGTGTTGTCGGTGAAATAGAAGATCTTGGTTTTGAAAAGGATGAGCTTGCAAGATTTTTGGCAAATTTAAAGAGGCCTTATGGTCTGATCCTTACAACCGGCCCGACCGGGTCCGGCAAAACCACCACCCTTTATTCAGCTCTTATGGCAGTGAACCGGCCTGAAATTAATGTGATGACTGTTGAAGATCCGATTGAATATGTAATTCCCACAATAAGGCAGACCGGGGTAAATCCAAAGGCGAATTTTACATTTTCCAATGCATTAAGAGCAGCCATGCGGCAGGACCCGGACATAATCCTGGTAGGAGAAATCAGGGATCGGGAAACAGCCGAGCTGGCCATGCGGGCTTCGATCACCGGCCATCTGGTTCTGTCAACGCTGCACACCAATGACGCTGCTTCCGCGATCAACAGACTTATCGATATCGGAATTAATCCCAGCACCCTGGCGTCTTCACTCTCTATGGTTGTGGCCCAAAGGCTTATGCGACGTATTTGCCCGCAATGCCTCAACGTAAGGACTGCTGCGTCAGACGAAAAAGAGCTCTTTATCCGGCACGGCATCAAACCGCCTGCAAAAATACCAAGCCCCGGAAAATGCGACAGCTGCCACCGGTCCGGCTACAGCGGCCGTACCGGAATCTATGAAATCATGGTTGTTAACAGGGCGATAGTCGAGATAATCCATGCTGGAGCTCTGAAAGCCTCTATTGAAGATGCAGCGGTAAAGGGAGGAACAAATCTTTTAATAAAACAGGCCTTAAAAAAAGTAGCCCGTGGTATTACATCCATGGAAGAGGTCTTCAGGGTGGTTGCAGATGCCTAATTATAAATACAGCGCAATTGATAAATCAGGCAAACTGGTTAAAGGAACAGCGGCTGCCATTGGAGAAGAGAACCTGGAAAATCGTCTGCAAAATGATGGCTTGACTCTGATTAAAGCAAAGCAGGTTAAAAGCAATATTTCCAGTTTTTTTTTAAAAAAGAATAATGTCAAGCCGAGAATTTTGATCGAATTTTATCACCGGCTTTCCCAGGCTATGAACCTGGGGCTTCCGTTGATGTCTGCCCTGGATGAAAACGCCAGGTCACTCCCTTCGGCTCGATTAAAAGATGTGGTTGGCGAGGTTCGGGTTGCCGTTGAGAGCGGCAATACTCTTTATGAAGCCATGAGCCGGTATCACAAAATATTTGGGAAATTAGACCTCGGCATAGTCAGGATGGGCGAACTTGCCGGAGTTTTGCCGAAATGCATGAGTGATTTGGCTGATTTTCTGGAATGGAAGGAGGATATCAGGTCAACCCTTAAAAGAGCTGCCATGTATCCTGTTTTTATGATGGTTGTGATTGTTGCTGTAATAGGTGTCTGGGTTGGATACGTTCTGCCGCAGATGGCCGCAGTGTTGATTGAGATGGGGGTAAAACTTCCCGGCATAACAGAGACGGTTTTAGGGCTAAGCGGTTTTGTCCGGGCCAACTGGTTATTTTTAATCGGGTTGATATTCGGATCTCTGGCCGTATCTATTTTTTATTGTAAAACAGTAAATGGAAAAATCAGGTTTCACAAATACCTGCTAAAGGTCCCTTTAATAGGAACGGTTATCGCAAATTCTGTTTTTGCCCAGCTAAGCCACAATTTTGCCACAATGTACAGGTCGGGAATGAAAATAACCGATATTTTCGATATCCTGGCGAATAATGTGCTCGGGAACAGGTATGTTGAAAAGCGTCTTGAAATTGTGTTTCAGTATATCCAGGAAGGCCATCAGATTGCTGAAGGTTTTGAAACGGTAAATATTTTTCCGCCGTTGCTGCTTGGCGCTATCAGAAGCGGGGAGATAACAGGTACCCTGGATGATTCTTTTAAACGCCTGGGGGATTATTACGATGGTGAAGTCAAGCGAAGCGTTCAGACCATGATAAACGCGGTTGAACCGGCCACCATAATTTTTTTGGGGGCTGTTTTTGGTATTATTGTTTTATCTATTTTGCTGCCGCTTTATGATGTAATCGGGTCATTTGGAAGCGCTTATTAATTTATTGGACACGGATTTGCACAGATAAACACGGATTGGGTAAAAAAAAACCATTCGTAGAAATTATTTGAGGATTAAATTTTTAGAGCAACGCAGATATCGGGCGAAATAGCCATTTATGGATAGACACTGACTACGGAATATCAATGCTCATCCCGTTCCCGGCCAAAGTAACCGGGTTGGGCGGCGTGGTCGGGACAATAGCGCCTGTGCCGTTTTGCGCAGTTTCGATTGTAATAGTTGTTCCGGATAAAATATGCTGGGTAAAGATGTTGCCAGAATTGAGGCTGCACAGATCCGTGCCGCCGGTCTGATCCCGCACATAAACAGTAGCGGTGGAATTGTTGTTAACTGAAAGAACCGGATCCCCGCAAATCATGCCGAATAATTCATTTCCGCTTATATATGCAACAAGGTCGTCAAACCCTGTAACCGGAGGATGACGAATATAGTTGGGAACACCGTCGGTGTTATCGCCGTTATGGGTACTGCCGGTAATATCATCAAAGACATTCCCGTTATTGTCGGCATCCATCGGCCCGGCGCTGACAATCACAGCCGCCGCAGGAAAAGCTGTTCCGCTGCCGTCTGCATCCACAATCTCCGGACTTCCCGAAAGGCCGTTTTTAAGTGTGCGGCAGCCTGTCGGCCTGTCGACTGACAGGCTGCTGTTGGTTTCATATATTAAAACTCTTTTGTAAAAATCCGTTGGAGTGAGATTAAGGGTCAGGTAGGGCAACCTTCCGCGGGCCGAGCCGGTATTTTCATTTCCGTCATTATCCGTATCCGCCCATGGGAGCCGACCGCTGATATTGGCGAAACTGATCAAAGCCTCTTTTGTTGATTTTAAATAAGCAATGGTTTCGTTCCTGGCTTTCCGTTCGGTCAGAACTGAAAGCAAAGAGATGCCGCCCCCTGCCAGGATACCTAATATTACCAGCACAATGGCAATCTCTATCAGGGTAAAACCATCCTGTTTTGTAATAGGTAAAAGATGCTTGTTCATTTTGAATAACCTGCCAACCTGATTTTTAAAGAGCCCAGATAATATAACCTATGGGGCCGCTGGATTCAGCATATCTTTCACTTGAACGGATTGATCCTGTTTTTTCTTTGCCGTCATCATATTTCATGTCTATCTCCATGGCGGCATCCCAGGGCAGGCCCCACATTACAATATAATGATCAGCAGGCGCACTAAGGGCCTTCGTCCAGTAAATCGCAACATTGCCGCCAAACGCATGCTTGGGGAGGTTTTTTTCTCCGTCATAACTCCCTGATATAAAACCTGCTTTCATCAGGTCTTCGAATACCATATACCGTTCCTCGTAGGACATAAATCCGTTTCCGTTGCCCTCGTGCTTGTCTTTTGGTGGAATTTTTTTGTTGTTTTCGTCTCCCGGATAAGCGCCGTATTTGTCATAAAAGGTCATTGTTGCCGCGCGGAGTTCATCCGCCATTTTGACGGTTTTTTTACCTTGGCGCTCTTTATCATCTCCTTGCCTTTTAAAACGCCTCCCAGTAAAAGACCGATAATAACAAGAACAATTGCGATTTCAACCAGCGTAAAACCGGACTGGTTTTTTTTAAGGTTTATCAATTGCATAAAATTTCCTCCTCATAAAAATAAAACAGCTAATCAAAAAACATTGCCTGTAATTTATTATCCTGTGAAAATTTTAAAGCTTTAGGGCCAGGGGGTATTTTTGATAAAAATAATTCCGGTTAAATCGGATTTCTGACATATGGGGTAATAAAAATTACCAGTTCCTTGTTTTCCAGATTATCTTCCACGTTTTGAAACAGGCGGCCCAGGAAAGGTATGCTTCCTAAAAAAGGAAGGCCTTCGTGCTTTATATCTTTTACCTGACTGATCAAACCTGCCAAAACAATAGTCTGGCCATGTTTTACCCTTACTGTGGTAAAGAGTTCCTGCAAGTCAATTACAGGATTTGAAATGACCTGCACCTCATTGGCAGCCACCGGCACACTGACGTCTTCTTCTCTCTGGATTCTGGTTATTGTCGGCACTATATGGAGTGTAATAATTCCCCCGGAGGATATTTGCGGGGTTATCCCGAGCTGGATGCCTAAAATAGCCCGTTTTATTTCAGATCCATAGGTAATCATCCCTGTTTCCGTATCACGGTCCACACCATCTATGCTACCATAAGGGAACTGGTATCCGACCGTTAATAAAGCAGATTGGCGGTTCATAACCGAAAGATGCGGGTTTGAAAGAACACTTACATCTCCCTGAGTTCTTAAAAAATCGAGCGCAGCAGTAACACTCGACTGACCGGATAAAACAATTGAGCCGGAGTTAACGTTTAAATTAAAAGAATCAGGCCAGAAACCGGAGCTGGACGTAAAAGTTGTCGCAAGGTTTGACCAGTTTATGCCATACTTGTTTTTATCGCTTAAACGCACTTCATAGATATTGGCATCAATATAGACCTGCCGGTGTAAAACCTCCGATATGGAATCCAGAAAATTCACCATAGCCTCGACTTTTTCCGGATAATCGGACATATAGATGACCCCTCCGGTTCTGTTCACCCGAAGCAGGCCTTCGGGTGATTTAAAACCCTCCAGCATTTCCTGCAAATATTGCCAGATATTGCCGGCTTCTTTTTTTTTTTCGGCATTTACTTTAAATTTTCCGGCTACCCCGGAATCTTCCACACTCGATGCAAGCATATCTCCGCCGACTGCAATTTCAGTTGTGCCTGTCAGATCCAGATAATCGAAGTTATAAATTTTTTCCACAAATCGTTTGATGTAAATGCAGTCTTCCTTGATATCCCAGACATAACCGGCGCCTTTTGTAACAATCATCTCCAGCGCTTCATTAAGGGTTACATTTTTTAAACGCACAGTAACCGGTTTTACAAGATTGACACCCGATTCAACCGATATATTCAAATCTGAACTTTTTGTCAGTGCTGCAAGCGCAACTCCAAACTCTGTTTTATTAAAAACAAAAGAAAAAAGCCTTGAATCTTTTTTTGCGCTTTTACTCACAGGTTCCAGTTTTTCCAAAAATGGCGGAGGCCCGGGGCAGCCCGGGTGATGAGATTTACTTGCATTGATTAGTTTGCTTTTGGGATCTATCCTTTCCAATTCCGGCTGCTCGATTGTTCCGGGCTTTGAAAGATGGATACATCCCTGCAAAACAAAGCTGCCAAATATTAGCGCAGAAATAAAAACCGTAAATTTTATTGATTTTATGGAAAAATACATAGGCGTTGAACCTTTTATTATTTTGTCCGTGTTCCCAGAGAAAAAACAACTTCAGGCGCCTGGATATACCAGGAGTCTTCCCCTTTTTTCAGGGTAATTCCTTTTTCAGTAATTTTTTCAACTTTAAATTCATTAATTATCCCTTGCTCCGATAGAACCAGACCATCAAGCATTGCAAGCAGGCGGATTTTCCCATACACATTAAAACTTTTAACAATCCCCGTAAGATCGGGAAGCTTTGGTTCAACTTTTTTGATCACCTCCTTTTGAATCTCTTCCCGGGTCGCGGCTGTTTTAGGGGTAATTTTTGATTTTTTTGTAAATTTTGAAAATAACCGGTCATAGTCGATTCGATCAGCTTTATTATTTGCAACGTAATTTTGATTTTTAAACAAATCTTCACACTTAAGTTTAAGATGCGCCAGATTTTCCATGCCGATTGAAGCCTGTGGTTTATAAAAATTATTTATCACAAAACCATTGTATAAAAGCAGCAAAACAGCCACTAAAATCCATCCTCCAATAAAAATCGGTTTTTTATTATCAAGTAACGCAAGCATCTTATATTTTTTTATACCTTGACGTCATGCAAAGATTAAATTTATCGTTTATATCCTCCGGGTTGAGTATAATTTCCATTTTGCTGAAATAAAGCGACGGATATTTTTTATGCGCGGCATTAATAAGCTCAATAAAGCCTTTTAAGGGCCCTTCGCAGGATAATGTGATTTTAGTGGTCTGTATCCTGATTGGCACATCAGTCTGCATACTAAAGTTCTGATTTTGAGGGCTTTGAATGATGATTTTTGAGAGCCCGAATTTTGTCGCCAGGGCAGTAAAATCCTCTTTCAGATTCAGAACCCAGATCTTCGTGCTTTCGACTTCCTTGCAGAGCAAGCCTGTTTTTTGAAATGCCGTTTCAATCTCTTTGGAATATTCATGTGTAAATTGTTTTTGAGCCAGGTGCAGCAAATGACCTGATTTTTCTTTTGTCAGCATTCTGAGCTGACTGATATTTATAAAAAAAAGGATTAAGCTTGCGCCCCAGATGATAGAAACCCGGATAGAATATTTTTTAATATTATTTTTCATGACAGTTTAAATCTGAATTCAAAATCATAAAATTTTTCTATGGCGCTGCTTTTAAAATCTTTTATATTAATATCATCTATTGATAGAGTTGCGGCTGATTTAATATTTTTTTTCAGGCCGGACAAAAAAATTGAAAGTTTATCCTGAAGTTCAGAATGACCGGAAGCCTTTACCACGCCTTTTAAATTAACCTGTTGAACCGGATCTGTTTCAATTTTTATTTCGCTGATACGGATATTATCGGGAAGAGACTCAATAACTTTGATTATCAAATTCTGATAATCCGGGCGGGTAATTTCCGTGGATAGTTGATCAACCGCTTCAGAAAAATTACTGATTGTTTCTTCCAGTGCTATTGAGGATTGAATATCTTTGTTTTGGATTTGAAATCTGCCCGCTTTTGATATATAAACCGCTTCGCCGATCATTAGTAAGAAAAAAAAGATTCCAACGATGATACCTGTTTTTAAGACTATTCCCCATTTTTCAGCATTTTTTACATCATTGTGCGTAATGCAGAGCAGGTTGCCGGAATAGTCAAGATCAGCAGCACTAAAAAAAGTAAAAGGAGTTAAATCTTCGACATTTTTTTGCAGAGTGGGTTGTTCCGGAATGCTGAATTCTGCTGTCAGCACTTCTGTTTCGAGTTTTTGCGACAGCAAAGAGGCGTCCTGCTTATTCCCGGACAACAGGTAAAAGCGATCGATATTTTTTTTGGACTGCTGAGAAAAAAGATGCAGGGATTGATTTATTTCGTAGGTTAACAGGTCGAAATTTTCGGAAATGTCAGCAGCGGAAACAAGCTTGATATTGCGTGAAAAGACAAACTGCCCTTTTTCATAAAAATATAAAGAGCATTCATCCTTGCGAAGATGGATAAAGCCGGTTTCAGCCTGGCTGAAATTTGAGATAGTATTAAGTTTTTGCTGCCATAAAAAAGCATATGAAGTTATTTTTCCGGGTTGGATATTGAATGACAGAAGCTTTTCATAGACCAGGAAAAATTTCGGTTCATCAAAAAAATATACCCGCAGAAATTGTTCCGCTGAATCAGTATGATAAAGTTCATATTCAAAAAAATTTCCACTCCCGGGTATTTTTCTTTTAATAAAGCTTTCTATTACAGCCCTGTTTTTTGAATTAAATTTATACGATTTTGTGGAAATCCAGTAGTCCGGCACGATCAGCAAATCAATGGAAATATTCGAAGCTCTGTCCGGAGAAAGTTTAAACCTTTTGTCGCCGCTTAAAAATTCTTCAATTGAATAACTCTGCTGAAAATTGAGGCTGCCGCCTGAATCCGGCATTGCAAAATAGATTTTTTTTTCATTAAGGAAAAAAACAGCCGCTTGTTTTTTCAATTAAGGCTCCGGCGTTAAATATAATTATTTGAAGCTGATGGTGTTTTAAAAGAATAGAGAACGCAATATTAATGCCAGAGACAGGGTAATGTTTTTGTGCATTATCTTACAGGAGGTGATTGATTACTGATAGGGCGGAGCCCAATATTGATGGCTCGAAAATTCAATTCCAACACTGACCGAAGCTTTATCTTCTGCGGTCTGAATATTTCTTATATATCCAGGAAGCTCCTGGATACCTTTTATTCCTGGGAAAGGGAATGTTAACAGAAGCTCTTCATCAATTTTAAACACATTTTTTTGGGCGCCGGAAAGCGTGAATAAACAGCGGCATCCATTTTTGTTAATATCCTTTATCACTCCGCTTAACCCTTTTGTTTCAGTTTCACTTTTAAGTTCAACCCTGGTTGAAACCGAACAGTTAATTCTTTTAACCGAACGAAGCTCACGCAAGTGACAGGAATCCGGGTATGCAAGCAGGATCAATTCCACAGGTTCGGAAACAGTTTTGGTAACTTTGCTCTTAAATTCATAAACTCTATTGTTGTATAAATGCCGGGCAATTATTTCCTTTTCAGGAGAAAGCGTAATCATCAATGATTTCGGGGATTCAGGACGCGTTATGGCAAAATATTCATTTTTTTTTTCACCAACAAAAACAGCCTTCAGCATCGCGCCGGATTCTTTTGGCCTGATTTGCAAAAAATCACCAACTTTCAATCCCGGAACATTTGTGCTTTCGATTTGATCATTATTTGGTCTTTTCAATTTTCCCCCATTTGGCCGTAAGGAAGTCGGATGAAATTAAGTTCTACAAGCAATTACAAGCAATCTCCATGCCAAATTTAAATATCTCACGACAAACCTATATCCCAGTTCCAGAGACCTTTTCTCCTTTTAATTTCGATATCTTTGGACATAGGTTCAAAGATATTTATAAACATGGTGTATCCGGCTTTGCTTAGAATGTTTCTTTTTTTTGTCAGATCAATCTTCCAGTTAGGATAAATCCATTGATCCGAGCCGTATTGTCTGATCCAGCAGATTTCGCCCCTTGGACTTGTAACCGGTTTTTCTGTTTCAAGATTCGTTGAAAAAATTCTTGAAATAGAGAGAGGCCAGGACCCGGATAAAACGATCCCCAGCGGCAGCGGACTCTTTTCCGGCAGTTGCAGGTAGTCTTTTTTCCCGAGTTCAGGACTCACGATAACTCCTGAAAAGTCTAAAGCAGCAAGCGCTTTGATCGATAATCTGTTTGCAATATTGCAAAAGGGGCCGGCCCATAAATTCAGCCTTTTTTTAGAAGAAAAAAATACTCTTTGCCAGGGCGCATTCAGGACAAAATTCCGACTCCCTTTATTTGTGGTATAAAAAATCTGTTCCAGCAGCTTTTTCTCATCTTCAGGCCATATTACCGGAGGCAGCCACCACCAGACATCAGCGAATAAGGATTTTTTTAATTTTAAGGTATTGGCGGATAGCCATAATCCGGTATATTGATTTATCCTTTGCTTGCCCGGATAGCGGTATAGCAAAATCTCTTTATATTGTTTTTTCAGCTTGATTGCCGGCCGGGATTCCCTGGTGCGTTGAAACGTCAGAGCTTGCAGCTCAGGAACTTTTTTCCGTTTTTTTTCCAGCTCTTGTTCTAAAGCCGACAACTTCTCCTCAAGCGCTTTTTCACGCCTGTCAATCAGGAAGACGGGAATGCCTTTAACAGCTTTTTGGTCGGCATCAACCTTAATATGCAAGCGACCTTTTTTGGGCACATATCGGGTCACTTTTTTAACAGCGTGGAAAGATTCTCCTTCGTATCCTATACGCAGGATATCACCGGCAAGGAGTTCTTCTCTCGGCACAAGGCAGGGGTTGTGCCTGGAACCTGTCATTTTCCCGATAAAAAGACCGGACCCTGTTTGCCCGCTGATTTTAACCGGATCTTTATTCCTTTGCGGCAGAAAATTGAAGCGCGTCACCGGGCGCCCCAGGGCCATGGCCAGCAATTGCAGGGCTGCCTTTTTAACTTGCGAATCTTTACCATGATCCCGCAGCATTTTGTATGCAGTCACAGTGTAAAATACATAGTGGGGCCCTTTTTTGCGGCCTTCGATTTTCCATATCCGTATTTGCGGAACAGGAAGCAGGATTTTAACCAATAGATCCAGGCTTAAATCCCGGCACGAAAAATATTTACCCTTTTGGCCGTTTTGAACATAAAGTCTGCGGCAGGGCTGCACACACCTGCCCCTGAGCCCGCTTTTACCGCCGAGATAACTGCTCCAGTAGCATCGCCCGGAAACTCCATAGCAAAGAGCGCCATGGACAAACAATTCAAGGTCGAGTCCTTCAGGACAGGCAGCGGCCATCTGTTTGATTTCATCGATATTCAGCTCCCTTGGAATAACAACCCGGTTTATCCCCAACTCTTTTTTAACCAGGCTCAAAGCCGCGGGAAAGCTGACATTCGACAGGGTTGACAGATGTATTTCTTTAAACCAGCCTGTCTCGCGTGCCAGTTGAACGACTGAAAGATCCTGAACAATCAGTGCATCCGGTTTGACATAAATTGCGAGCTGTTTTATAAGTAACCTCGCTTTTTTTATATCATCGGTTTTTAAAAGAGAATTAAAGGTAATATATATTTTCGCCCCTTTTTCATGAGCCAGTTCCGTTAAAGAAATCAATTCGGCAATAGAAAAATTTTTTGCTTCCATACGTGCGGAAAGGCTCTTTAAACCACAATAGATAGCATCAGCGCCGGCTGCCAGAGCCGCTAGAAATGAATCTTTATTTCCGGCCGGGGCAAGAATTAACGGGGGATTAAATTTTTTTTCCATGAAATCAATAATTGTTCCTGTAAGTGATTCATGGCGAATACAATTTACAAGCAGGTTTTGCAACGAGAATTTTTAATCCCGAACAGGAGATATACAAAAATGAATCTGAAAATAATACGTATGGCCATCTTGATCTTATTGGTATGCTTGATTAGTTGTAATGCTTATTCGGATAAAATTAACTGGCATTCTTATGATGAAGGTTTAAAACTGGCACAGACGGAAAACAAAAAGGTGTTTCTTCATTTTTGGGCTGCATGGTGCGGGTACTGCACTAAAATGGCAACCCAAACTTTTAAGGATGCATCCGTAGCCGATTATTTGAATAAAAATTTTATTTCTGTTAAAGTAAATACGGATAAAGAAAAAGCCCTTGCCGTTAAATATAAAGTTAAAGGATTGCCTGATACATGGTTTTTAACAGGTGAAGGTGAACCTATTAGTGATATCGGTGGATATATCCCGCCCGGCAAACTACTTCCTGTTTTGAAATATATTTCTACTGACAGTTACAAAACCCAAAAATTCAATAAATTTATGAAATTTTAAAAATAAGGATTGACGCTATCCATTGTTCAGAATTAAAAAATATTATCCAAAACTCAGTTCATCCGGGGCCTCCGGACGACAGGGAGTATCATCCAACATCCGTGTTTCTGCTGCTGTATGATAAGGAAAGCCCGCATATACTCGCAATTCAAAAGTCGGATAATAAAGGCTATCCCTGGCGTAACCAGGTGGCCTTGCCCGGCGGTCATGTTGACGCGAATGATGTCAGCAGTTTACAGGCTGCCTTTCGTGAGCTCAAGGAAGAACTTGATATATCACAAAATCAGGTTGAATATATCGGCTCAATCGGTCATTTTCAGACCATTAATTGTAGAGATATTGAAGTATTTACAGGAATATGGCGTGAAAGAGGAGAGTTAATATACGATCGGAAAGAGATATCAAGGGTGCTTGAAATACCATTGCGGGAACTTGTACACACTCACAAGGAAAAATATTTTCATGGATGGGTGCCGGAAATAGAGTATCTGGAATATCCTTTTAAGGATGTTGTAATATGGGGAGTAACTGCAAAAATACTCCATTATTTTATCGAGCTTTTTTTTGAGCCGGGTTAAGGGCTCTATTTATATTGTTTTACGAGACGTATAACAGAGGCAATCAGAACTCCGGCGCTTACAGCAGTCAGCGCTACAGGCACCCAGATGTAATCGTTATACATTTCCGTTGCGTTTGCTGCGGATATTCCGACAAGACCGAACAAGAGTGCAAACAGCGTACATACAATAATAATCCGGCATACTATTTTTGAATCGTACCAGGGTACTATAACTTTTCTGAATAAAGGATTTTGTTCTATCCGCATAGCATTTTCCCCATCATAATTTTAGGCGCCTATTTTTTTAAAAAAAAATAGAGAGCAAGGCAGATTAATATTAAAGCAAAGATTTTTTTAAAATAGATAGTGGGAACATATTCAACCAGGCGCGCACCTGCCTGTGCACCGATTATTCCGCCTGCGCCCAGCAGGAGACCCACCTTATAATCTACATTAGATAGCTTGATATGAGCTAAAAAAGCTGAAATTGATATTATCAGGACACCCAAAAAGGATGTACCGACTGCTTTTTGTGCTGAGTACCCAAAAAATATGAGCAGGGGCACTATCATAAATCCGCCGCCCAGCCCGGAAAAAGCTGCGCAAAGACCAATAATGACACCAACAATAATAATAACCGGGGTATTCACCATAATTTTATAAGTATCTGAAAAATTTAGTTTGAAAGCAAGAAAAATATTGCCAAAAGATTATGCTTTGAGATATTTTTACTTGTTATGATATATTAAAAATTAATTAATAGACAGTATGAAATATTCTAAAGTTTATATGGATTCCTTCGGTTATGAACTGGCTCCTAATATCATAACCTCCGAAGATATTGAAAATCGACTGGAGCCTTTTTATAAGGCGCTTCATTTTCAAAAAGGTCAACTCGAAGCACTGACCGGAATCAGTGAAAGACGATTCTGGGATAAAGGCTATAAAATGTGCACCGGCGCTGTTAAAGCTGGAGCAAAAGCGATCAAGTCTTCAGCGGTCGATGTTGATCAGATTGGAATGCTCGTTTACGGAGGCGTTTGCCGGGATCATCTCGAACCTGCGACAGCCTGCGCTGTATCGCATGAGCTGGGACTTGGCGCGGATGCAATGGTTTACGATGTTTCCAATGCCTGCCTGGGAATATTAAACGGGATAGTCCAGGTTGCAAATGCCATTGAACTCGGCCAGATCAGGGCCGGCCTTGTTCTTTCATGTGAATCAGCCAGGCAGATCATGGACATTACAATTGAGCGGCTGCTTAAAGAAAAAAGCATGGAGAGTTTTAAAAAAACGGTAGCCACGCTTACCGGTGGATCAGGCGCAGCGGCAGTATTATTATGTGACAAATCCTTATCACGCAAAGGTCATTTACTGGAGGGCGGCATAGTAAAAAATGCCGTCGAGTACCATGAACTTTGCCGCTGGGGACCCGATACCGGAATACCGGCCAGCGGTCTGCATGCGATGGAGACCGATTCTGTGGGAGTCCTTAATAACGGAGTCGCCCTGGGTGTTAAAACATTCAGGGCCTTTATCCAAAAAATAGGCTGGCCTGAAAACAAGCCTGACAAAATAATATGTCATCAAGTCGGATCTTCACATCAGAAAACAATACTTAATGCCATAGGTATCCCTGCTGAAAAAGATTTTACAACTTTTCAGTATCTTGGGAATATCGGTACGGTTTCATTGCCGATAACCGCCGCCATAGCATCCGAGCGTGAATTCCTCATCCCCGGGGATTATGTCGGTTTTTTCGGGATAGGAAGCGGACTTAACTGTATTATGCTTGGAATAAGATGGTAATAAACAGCCCGATTAACATCTCCGGTTTTCGCCGGCTTTATCCGTTCAAGTCTCATTACTTCGACTTGAACGGTCTTAAATATCACTACCTGGACGAAGGCTCCGGCGATCCTGTTGTAATGATTCACGGAAATCCGACCTGGTCTTTTTATTTCAGGAGGCTGGTCAAGGAACTTTCCGCAGATTACCGCGCAATAGCTGTTGATCATATAGGCTGCGGACTCTCTGACAAACCTGAGATCAGCAAGTATGGTTACAGGTTAAAAAGCAGGATCGACGATCTGGATGCCCTGTTTGCTCACCTGAACCCAAACAAAAAATTGACCCTGATTATGCATGACTGGGGCGGAATGATCGGTATGGCCTTTGCACTCAGGCATTGGAAAAAAATCGGACGCCTGGTTATAATGAATACGGCGGCCTTTCTGCCACCAGGCAAGAAAAAACTTCCTTTCAGGTTATGGGTCATACGTAATTGCAAAATATTATCAAAGCTTGCTGTTCAGGGATTCAATATCTTTTCATACGCTGCGTTGTTTATGGCTTCTTTTAAAGGCCTTGCCGGAGATGTTAAAGCCGGATTGAAAGCCCCCTACAATTCCTGGCAGAACAGGATTGCCACTTTAAAGTTTGTTCAGGATATCCCGGTAACGGAAAAAGACCCGAGCTATCATATTGTAAAAAAAACCGATGATGATCTTTATAAACTGTCCGGCATCCCGATGCTGATCTGCTGGGGCAAACATGATTTTGTTTTTGATGATACTTACCTGAAAGAATGGAAGCGGCGGTTCCCAAAGGCCATTCTCCATTATTTTACCACTGCCGGTCATTATGTGCTTGAAGATGAACCTGACAAGATATGCGCAACAGTTAAAACTTTTTTGAAAAACAATCCGATAAGGAATTTAGGTTGAAGTTTGAAGGTGGAAAGCCTAAATTAAAATGAGTACATGTGACAATAAACAGAATACCGGTGTTAATGTTGCCTTATATCTAAGGCGTATGGCCAATGAGCGGCCTTATCATAAGGCTGTAATCTCTCCGGCCGGCAGGGATAAAAATGGACGGATTGCTTACAGCCATCTAACATTTCAGCAACTGGACCGGGAATCCGATTGTATGGCCCATGGTCTGGAACGGGCCGGCATCAAACGGGGCGTCAGAACAGTCTTGATGGTAAAGCCGGGCATTGAATTTTTTTGTCTGATTTTTGCGCTTTTCAAAACCGGCGCAGTACCGGTTGTGGTCGATCCGGGTATGGGTCTAAGCCGGATGGTCAGATGTTTTAAGGAATGCGCGCCTGAAGCCTTTATCGGGATTCCGATTGCCCATATTCTCCGAAAAATTTACCCGGGCTTTTTCAAAGATGTAAAAATCTGGATTACAGCCGGCCGGCGATGGTTCTGGGGTGGTTTTAACCTGAAAAATATCTGCATAAAACCCTGGCAGCCGTTTGAAATAAAAAAAACCGGGCAAAATGAAATTGCGGCAATTCTTTTTACAACCGGAAGCACCGGCCCTGCCAAGGGGGTTGTCTATACTCATGGGACCTTCGATGACCAGGTGCGCCGTATAAAAGACCATTTTCAAATAACTGCCGATGAGGTCGATCTGCCCACCTTTCCTCTTTTTGCCTTATTTGATCCGGCCTTCGGAATTACGGCCGTGATACCCGATATGGACCCCACCAAACCCGCCTTTGTAAATCCTGGAAAAATAGTAGAAGCAATTACTAACCACGGTGTTACCAATATGTTTGCCTCTCCCGCCTTATTGAACCGGGTGGGAATTTATATAAAGAAAAAAGGTATTAAACTGCCATCTTTAAAGAGGGTTGTATCGGCCGGCGCCCCTGTTGCTCCTGAAAATTCAGGCCGCTTTGCCTCCATGCTGTGCAATGGAGCGCAGATTCATACTCCTTACGGCGCTACGGAAGCCATGCCGGTCGCATCAATCGGAAGCAATGAAATTCTTTCAGAAACAGCGGTCTTGAGTAAAGCAG
Organism: Desulfosarcina sp. BuS5; assembly: GCF_028752835.1. Lineage (NCBI taxonomy): Bacteria > Pseudomonadati > Thermodesulfobacteriota > Desulfobacteria > Desulfobacterales > Desulfosarcinaceae > Desulfosarcina > Desulfosarcina sp. BuS5. The sequence continues at coordinate 3,640,485 of NZ_CP087952.1, read as the reverse complement.
GGCATGGCATATGTGTAGGAAGACCGATCGGTGACATAGAAGTAAAAATTATAAAAATTACCGATGATCCTGTTGAGCAATGGTCTGATGATTTAATAATCCCGGATGGTGAGGTCGGAGAAATTACCGTTAAGGGTGATATTGTCACAAAGCATTACTATCGCAGGCCGGAAGCTGAATCAAATGCAAAAATACATCATAATTGCACAACATGGCACAGAATGGGCGATCTGGGGCGAATAGATGAAAAAGGGCGTATATGGTTTTGCGGCCGCAAGAATCATCGGGTTATCACCAAAAAAGAAACACTGTTTACCATTCCGTGCGAGGCTCTTTTTAACAATCACAAAAGGGTTTTACGCAGCGCTCTTGTGGGTGCTGGAACCCGCCCCAACCAGGAACCTGTAATATGTATAGAGCTTCAAAAAAATGATAGCCGAAACGGCTTGAATCTACTTAAAAAAGAGCTGCTGGAGATTGCGGCTGGCAATGATTTAACCAAAAATATAAAAACGGTTTTGTTTAAAAAAACTTTCCCCGTGGATATCAGGCATAATTCCAAAATATTCAGGGAAAAGCTCGCACAATGGGCCAGCAGCCATATAGACTGAAATTATGAGTTTACAATCAGCGCAAAGAGTTCTGGTTACAGGCGGCGGTGGTTTTCTAGGCGGCGCCGTAGTAAAAAAACTGATAAAACGCGGCTGTTATGTGCGAACTTTTTCGCGGAATTTTTATCATAACCTTGAAAAATCCGGCATTGACCAGGTTAAAGGAGATCTTTGCAGCAAAGAAGAAGTGGAAAAAGCTTGTCAAGATATCGAGATTGTATTTCATGCCGCCGCCATGACTGGCGTCTGGGGCAGCTATAAAGATTATTATAATATTAATTATACAGGCACCTGCAACATTATACAAGCATGCCGAAGCAACAATGTTGACAGGCTGATCTATACAAGCTCTCCAAGTGTGATTTTTGACGGTTCCGATATGGAAGGCGTTGATGAAAGCATCCCCTACCCGGCTAAGTATCATGCCTTTTATCCTGCGACCAAGGCCCTCGCGGAACAGGCTGTTATAGAGGCGTCAAAGTATGGGTTAAAAACCATAAGCTTAAGGCCGCATTTGATCTGGGGGCCGGGAGATACAAATCTGGTCCCCCGGATAATCAAAAGAGCCGCAAGCCTTGTACGGGTGGGCAACGGTAAAAATCTGGTCGATACCATTTATATCGATAATGCCGCTGACGCGCATATCATGGCTGCGGATCAATTAAAAGAGGATAGCAGCCTGTCCGGCAGGGTATATTTTATCAGCCAGGATGAACCGGTCTATTTATGGGATATGGTAGATAATATTCTTAAGGCAGCCGGCTTAAACCAGGTCAAAAAATCGATAAGCAAAAATATGGCCTGGGCCATCGGGGCTGTGCTGGAAACCTGTTACAAGATTTTTAAAATTAAACAGGAACCCCGGATGACCCGTTTTGTCGCCCACGAGCTTGCCACGGCGCACTGGTTTAACATCAGCGCCGCAAAAAAAGATTTAGGTTTTCGGCCGAAAATATCGACCCGGGAGGGGCTTGCCAGGCTTGGAGAATGGTTAAAAAAATATCCTGTACAATAATGCAAAAACCTCAAATCAGCGTAATTATACCCACCTATAATCGCGGCTGGGTATTAAAAGAAGCTGTTGATTCCGTTCTGTCCCAGTACTGCACCGACTTTGAACTGATTGTAGTGGATGACGGCTCAACCGATAATACCACCGCTTTACTCCAGGGATACAAAGGCAGACTAAAGGTCTTGCAACAGGATAACCGTGGCGTAAGCGCCGCACGCAACCTAGGGATAAAAAACTCATTCGGTCAATATATAGCTTTTCTTGATTCGGATGACCTTTGGCGCCCGGAGAAGCTATCCTTCCAGTTGGAGTTTTTTGCTTCCCATAAGGAAGCTTTGATTTGCCAGACGGAAGAGATATGGATCAGAAACGGCATCAGGGTGAACCCCGGGAAAAAGCACAAAAAAATTTCAGGCCATATCTTTGAACAATCCTTATCTTTATGCCTGGTCAGCCCGTCAGCCGTGATGATGGACCGGCGACTATTTGATGAGACAGGAATGTTTGATGAAAATCTGCCGGCCTGTGAGGATTATGACCTTTGGCTGCGCACAAGCCTTCAATACCCTGTGTTTCTGCTGGATAAGCCGCTTGTAATAAAAAGAGGCGGCCATGATGATCAGCTTTCAAAGGCTCCGGGACTCGATAAATACCGGGTTGCGTCCATACTGAAGCTGCTGCAAAGCGACAGGCTTTCAAACAGCAGGCATAAAAAAGCCGTCAAAATGCTTCTGAAAAAATGTAAAATATATGGGGCCGGCTGTGCAAAACGCGGCAGATATGATGAAGCGGAGCATTATCAGAAGCTTGTAAAGAAATATGCGTAATTTACACATAGATTAGAATATTTCCATATTAATCAATATCCTGTCGATACTTTTTGGTTATAACCGGTAGCCTGCAAGTGGCCGGACTATAGCCGGGTTTGATTTCAATATTCGTAACCGTTCACGGTTATAGGTTCACAGTTAACGGTTGAAAAATACAGCGGGTTTCAGTGGATTCGCTTCGCTTAATCCACCCTACAAACTTACGTTGCTCTTGAACCGTAGGGTGGATTAAGGAGCGTAAGCGACGAATCCACCAAAGTAGCTGTCCCGCCTTACGTTGATGGCCTGAGATTCAATTTATAAACAGGAAATTATGCCGCTTGTAACCGTGAACGGTTACGCAGCATCTTTGTTCTTGGGCTGGATGAAGCTTCGTCCCGCTTTATGGTTTCAAGAATGGTAGTTTTAAAGCGATCAAGCCGCGAAAGGCTATTGTTAAATTCTATAATCGAACGTCCCGTAAAAGCATTGCCGTCCAGATAAAAACTTCCATCCTGATTCTGCTCCAGCTTGTTAATAACCACATCCACAGGTATTTTTTCCGATACAATAGGGTTCATCGCGGAATAGTGTGAAAAAATAGACATCCTTCAAATTTAGTTTACACTTTTTAGATGCTGGTTCTTGCCTGGTTCCCATGCTCCAGCGTGGGAACGAGAAGTGCAATTTTACATTAAAAAGTGTAAACTACTTTTGGCCTTTAATGAAGGATGTCGAAAAATATATGAAAAAATTTAAAAAAAAAGTCAGTAGTGTCCGGTTAGGTTTTTGCATGTTATATGGGATAAAAAAATTAGAAAAATGTTCATTTTTTACTTGACAAACCAAATAAAAATTTTTTATCGTTTTGTTATAAAATATAATTATAACAAGGAGTTAAGACAAAAATGGACATATTCAATATCCCAAAAAAGAATTTTAATCCCCAATCTCATGCTCGATTTCTCAAACCTTTGCAAAAGATTTTTCCTGACACGCCACAGCTTAAATCCCGAGGTCACAGGCCATTGAAAATGACTTTTGAAGATCAGCTTCACGCACTGATATTTTTCCATCTACAAGAACATGAATCAGCTCGTGATCTTATTCAACACCTTAAAGAAGACGATTTTGCCAAAGAATGTGTCGCTCCAGATGGAGGGATCAGTCGTAGCAGTTTTTCCGAAATTATCAATTCTCGAGGGCTTGAACAGCTTGAATATGTTTTTCAAGCTCTTTGCAGCCAGGCACAAAATGCTTTACCATCAAATTATTCAGATCTCGGTGAACTCGTTTCCATTGATGGATCTTTAATTGATGCAGTTCTGTCCATGTACTGGGCTGATTACAGAAAAGGCGCTAAAAAAGCAAAAGGCCATTTCGGCTTTGATGTCAATCGCAAGATTCCTATAAAAATTCATCTGACAAATGGAAATGGCGCTGAACGCCCCTTTGTCAGGTCTATCCTTACAAAAGGCCAAACAGGAATCATGGATCGGGGGTATCAATCACATAAGGATTTTGATCTTCTTCAGGATGAAAAAAAACATTTTGTTTGCCGCATCAAAGCGAAAACAACAAGAACTATTATCAAAGAGCAGCCTGTTGATCCCGACAGCTATATTTTTTATGATGCTGTGGTTCTTCTTGGCACTCCTGGGGTAAACCAGACCAGAAAGCCGGTTCGACTGGTTGGTTATAAAATTGCCGGTGTCAAATATTTTGTGGCAACTGATCGTTATGATCTTACAGCCGAGCAGGTTGCAACCGTTTATAAGCTTAGATGGGATATCGAAACTTTTTTCAAATGGTGGAAGAAACATTTAAAAGTGTACCACTTGATTGCTCACAGTAGATATGGCCTGATGGTTCAAATCCTTGCGGGGTTAATAACCTACCTGCTTATGGCCATATACTGCCATGAACAGTTTAATGAACCTGTATCAATAAAGAGGATTCGTCAGCTTAGAAATACCATCCAGAACGAATTACGTACTGACGAAAAAAACGTATGGTCTAATAATCTGATTATCAAAGAGCAAATGCTATATGCAAAAACTTAACCGGACACTACTGAAAAAAAGTAGACCAAGTCAATTATTTGTAATAGTTAACAATGGGAAAAACCCTAATAAGGAGTAATTCCCAGATGTTACTTTTGCCAATTTCATTTATTAAGGATGCTGCTCGATCAGTGAAACGTATTTGTAAAGCAGAATTTAAAAAAGCTAACGATACCGTATTAACAGAGTTACTTGGTATTTCAGCATTGATTGTAACTATGTACATGGTTCGCCGTGAAGATACTTATGAGGTATTGCATCTATACTGTATCCATCAAAATGATGTTGCTATTTGCCCAAAATGTGGGGCAATCTGCGAAAATATACATGCTGAAGAAAAGCGATGTGTACGCCATTTAGACATTTGGGGGAAGAAAACCTTTCTTCATTTTATATCCCGCCGTTTTAAATGTGATCAGTGTAATAAAGTATTCACTGAGGAGCTGTCTTTTATTGATGCCTATCGGAGGCAGACCCATGCTTTTGAACGACATGTTTATGAATCTTGCTTATCAAGTAATCGAAAAAAAGTAGCTAATAAAGAAAGCTTAAGCCAGTCAACTGTATGTGACATTTTAAAACATTATTCTTCTCAAAAGAACTGCATTGATAGAATGGAAACAAGAGTTTTAGGAATTGATGAGATATCTTTAAAAAAACGGTATAAACAATATGTGCTCGTTATTTCGGATATTGACAGAAAATGCATTCTCGCAATTTTGCCTGATCGAGAGAAAAAGTCATTAGAAAAATGGATAACGGCCTTAAGTTACAGACAAAAAAAGTCTATACGTTACGTATCAATAGATATGTGGAGGCCATACGCACAAGCCGTTAAAAAAAAATTGCCTCGTTCAATGGTAGTTGTCGATCGATTTCATGTAATGAAACAATTAAACGAACGTATGAATCAAGTTCGTAGAAGACTTCAAAATAAAGATACCGACATGAAATTGGAATTCGTGGTGGTTATCTTTATAATGTCAATGATGGCCTTTTTTGTCGCCGCTACTTTCAGTACCGTGACTGACAATGCCGCTGTAAATACCGCCATTGAAGAGATGTATAATATAAAAAAAAGTATAACCGATTTTTTTTATCCGGATCTCGGGATAGCGCCGCAGGATTTCGGAGAAGATCCGGAAGACCCGAACTTAGCCAGGCCCTGGTTTGCGACCAGGTTTTTATGCATTCAGGATGACCGTCCCGACCGGAAAGGAACCCCTGACCCTGTATCTTTGGCGGATACTGACAGGGCGGATATAGAATCCGTCCCTACTTTTTAAAACAACCCAAAAAGTTTTCCAAACATCCCGATTACCGCAACAAGAGAGAAAGAGAGCGCAAATGTGAAAAGTCTTACAGTCATATTCCGGTTTTCTTTTAAACCTCTATCAATCTTGACATCAATACGTTCAATCAGATTGTCTATTTTGTCTTCAAGCCGCTGAAATCTGTGATCCACCTGCTGAAACCTTTGATCAATCTGATCAAACCTTTGATTTACCTGCTGAAACCTTTGATCCACCTTATCAAAGCGTTTATCAGTATCTCCTTTAAAATCTCTGAGTTGCTCCTTGATCTGTTCCTGATTTCTTCTTGATTCATCGATTTGAACCTGTAAAAGATCAAACCGGCTGTCAAAATATTTTGTATTAGGGAAAAAACCGGCGATAAGAGTCTGGAAATCCTGCGGCAGTTTCATCTGCTCCTGCTGTTTTATTTCATTTTCCATAATTAATTCTCCCGTTAATGTGTGAGGATGCCGGTGATTATGACTTTATTTTTTCCCATGCTTCAAAATCAAGAATGCCACTACCTCTTTGGGGTTGACTGGAAATTGTTCCGAGATCACTTTTTTGAATTTTCCTTACTTCTTATAAATTTAGCAAAAAGATTGATAACTGTAAAGCTGATTATATCTGTTCCGGCAGTTAAGGGTTTAAAAAAAATGGGTTCCTACGCCGGAGTATTGGAACCAGGCATGATCTAATTATGTTCATCTTCGGCGGCGGGAACACCAGAACCCCTGAGGCTCAATAGCGCCTGAGGAGAAGTTATTTCGTCATCGTTTCTAATCAGGGAAATCCCAAAATCATATAAAATCACAGTTCAGACAATTATCTGAACTGTGATTTATATGATTAAATGATGGGCTATGATTAAAAAAAGCTGGAGATTTTTTCCCTCATTCCCAGGCAGAGCCTGGGAACGAGGGAACGAAGGTAAAATATATCCTTGCCTGGTTCCCATGCTCCAGCGTGGGAACCCCACATGGTATGCGTTCCCACGCTGGAGCGTGGAAACGATAAACCAATTATTTTCTTACTGTAAATTTTCTACAACAGACCTCGGTATTTGAGTTCGACAATGTTTTTATAAATTTTACCACTAACTTATTGAATTAATTTAAACAAAACGATGGCATGAAAATTGCCGTGTCCAATTTTTATACAGCTTTACACTATAGCTTTAATTATAAATATATTCAGATTATTAGATATCATAGCGTCTAATTAATATTGATAAAAATACGAGGTCTGTACAATAATCGTTGTTACACTTCTTCCCACAACAATCTTTCAAAGCCAAGCGACACCACGGCGTATCGTTTAAGCCGTAGATCACTGTATTTTTTCTCCAGCGCATCGCCATATTGCCTGATCTGCTTTTTGGCCTCTTCCATCCCGGCCTGCATTGCGGGAATAAGGCGAAGTTCGTCCATGGTCAGGGCTTTTGCTTTTGCTCCTGTTAAACCGGCTTCTTTAAGCCCTGCATATTTAAATTCTATCAAAACATCAAGAATTTTGAACCGCCTCATGTCGGGACGGATGATCATGGTCAGGTCGGCATAACCGCCGCCTGCATCTTTTTCAGAATCAATAATATATAATATATCATTATAAAGGAGTGTTAAAAAAGCCGTTTTGACGGTAAATTCGTTTGCCCATCTATAATCCCGATTGTGAAATACCTTAAAAAATCTCTGTTCGACAAACTCGCATAACGGCTGCATATTTCCTTTGGTATAAAGCTGCCTTGCAGCAAAAACCCCGTCATCCCGGTCAACAGGTTCCGGCAGAAGCATCTGCTGAATCCGCTCCACATAAAGACCGCGGGTTACCAGGTTCGGAACCTGCAAAATCAACTCACCTTCGTCTGTTTCACCGGCTATTGTCAACACTCCAAAATAATATAAAAAAGAGATTGCAAAAACAAAATCTTTACTTTTGTCCGTCAGCATCTGCTGAATCCCGAAACGATCACTTAGATCAAATATTACAAGAAAATTATGTTTTTTTATCAGGTCAAGCAAAAGCTGCCCGCCTTTAGGTATTTGGGATATATACTGAAGCTTTGCCTCATCTGCCGCAAGGTTGGAATCGAGCATTTTCCTGGGATATTTGCAGGTTCCGGCAAATGCTTCAATAAAATAGATTGCCAGGGTGGGATTATAAACAGGCTCTTTTGCATCCGCCGCGAATTTATAGCCATTATAATAAACACGCATGAGATCAAGGGCTTCTGCAATATCTTTTTCTTTTAGTCCGCATTCTGCTGATATTGCATGCAAGGCTTTTTCTATCTCGTTTTTATAAAATCCGCACAAATCGTTAAAAACAGGATTCAAATATATATTTTTTGCGATATTGTAGCCGCTTGTAATATCGCTCATTACCACAGGCGATACCCCTGTAATGAAACTTCTGTCAAAACCGGAACCATCGGTTGAGGCCTTTACTGCCTTAAACAATGTTTTCAGCGGCCCTTCCTCATAAACAAGGGCTTCATATATATCTTCTTTTTTCTTCCGTATGCCCATCATGACTTCATTTGCAAAGTTATCATATTCATCTATCAACAGATAAACAGGATGCCCGGATTTGCGGGTTACAGATAAAAGAGATTTGATTGAGCGGGTGGCATCGTTAAGGTCAACCTTGATTTCCCGAACAAGGTAATCTTCATAATCCATGGCAAATGCTTCAATGCAGGAATTTATATGACCATGAAATGCGCGTTTAATATCTTTTGAGTTTCCTGAAGGGTCAACACAGGAAAAATCCCATTTAAGGATAAAGTATTGATTGTGCGAGGGAGTGGGGTTTTTGCCGATCAGAAGATGGCCGAAGAGATCCTGGAACCGATCTTTTCTTGCCAGATCGTAATAGTTTTCAAGCATCGAAAGCACAAGGCTTTTGCCGAATCTGCGGGGACGCAAAAAAAGAAGGAAATTTCCGGTATTTTCGAGCAAGGTAATAAAATTTGTGCGATCGCAATAAAAATAACCTTTGGTTATAATTTTGTTAAAATCGCATAATCCGTAAGGGAATCTCATTATGATCCTCTTTTTTATATGAAAATGATAAATTAACACTACAGCGACACTTCCGTGAAATACTTTTTTAACGTCGTCATTCCGGCATGTATTTAGCCGGAATCCAGGGATGTTTTTCTTGCAATACCAGGAAAAACGGTGCTCGCCCGCTACTACATTGATTATAAATCAGTAGCAATTTTTACAGTTAAGAGTTCTCTAAACGTCCAAACGTGGTCAGTAATTCCGGCTGCCATACCTGGAGTTTTTTGATTCCATTTTTTTTGAAAACGTTCTTCAGAATCACAGATCCTTTCCCGGAGACTCATATGTGAACGAGCAAAGTTATAAAATGCTTGAAAAAAAACAGTTTGTTTTTTAAGATTTTCTCTATTTTTGCTATAGCCAAGAGTCTTTCGTTTCAGAGGAGAGAGAGATTGCCTGATGGTAAGGTTCAATCTTTCAAGGAAACTGGTGCCTATTTTGAACCCCAGTTTAGCAAGTCGTTCTGCTCCACACCTGATGCGGTAAGTGATCTTGAGGAGTTTTCCATTTTTCTTCTCTTTTACCATCTGGCCATATACCAACTCAGAATGAGGCTCTTTAACAGGCTCTTTCGGATGTCCCCTTTGTCCGGTTTTTGGGAAGATTTTTATTTCATGGTAGTATTCAAGCAGAGCATTGAAGTAGCAGCTAAACCCGTCGCTAAAGAAGCAGAGAACTCCCAATACTATGCCAGCAGTCATTGCAATGAGTGAAAGAGCGGTTTCAAATGTCCTGGGGCCAACAACCATAGCCAGAATAAGACGGAATTGCGGAGCATAACTGATTCAGATCCATTGTCGACCATCTTCTGCTTCTTGACTGCTCTCAGGTTTCGTATTCTCAGATTTTTTACTTACTTTTCGCCTGACAAAGCTACACATTTCATCCAATTCCACATGAGTTACAGGAAGTTCCTTGAGAAGCGCTTTGTTAATTGCATCTGCGTTTTTATATGCTTTATCCAACCAGAACAAAACGGTATCCTCTTTAATACCAAGCACGAAAGCGATTCCACTTATTCCAACATTTACCAGGATCATCTTCAATGCCATCATTACCTTTTCTTCTTCAGTTTTTAGATCGAAAAAAGCAGTGTCACGTGTTTCGGAAAATCTTTCGCCACAGATAGAACATTTAAAAATACGCCTTTTACCACTTTTTGTCATATAAGTACTGATAGAACTAATATTTCTTTGATTTACTTGCCCATAGCACTTACAATTTTTGTTCGGGCAAGGTTGATTCCAATCTGATGATTTTCTCATAATCTTTTCCTCCCAAACTGGGTAGCAAGAAGCAAAAATGAGTCCTTGTTTGTTTTAAAAATAAGCATCAAATCAGAATTAAAAATAAACAGTATGTAACAAAAAGCTATGTTAACTTTCAATTAAAACATTAAACCTGCTCGGTTTATAATCAATGTAGTAGCGGGAGAGCACCGATTTTTAAAAGAAAACAAGAATGATACCGCAACCGATTCCGCACCTGATGCTTCTATTCTTTTGATTATTTCGTGTAATTCTTTATCATCAGGTTCCTGGAGAACCGTGCCATCAGAGTTGACCCTGCAATTGACGCCGAAACGCAGTTGCTGCGCCACAAGCGACGCCGGTTTTCGATAAAAAAGCTCGTACAGGTTGTGCCTGTTCTGCCTTCCGATCTCGATCACATCCTCAAAACCCTTGTTTGTTATAAGCGCTGTTACAGCGCCCTTTCTTTCAAGAATAGCATTTGTAGCTACGGTGGATCCATGCACGATGCGGACATCCCGGCGGCCGGCAATATGTGCGATCCCGTTTAGAACCGCTTCGGCCGGATTCGATGGAAAGGTAAGGGTTCGATCGACGTGCCGGCAGTAAGCTTAACCCCGGACCGCAGAGCACTAAGTACCTGCTCCATATCGGAAGGAATAGGCGCTTCAAGAAAAATTCTATTCCCTTTTATGGGATGCAAAAATTCAAGTCTCCAGGCATGCAGCATTTGTCGGGATGTTTTTTCTTCAACAAACTTATCCCTTTTTTTCCCGCCATATATCTGATCGCCTAAAACCGGATGCCCCAATACAGCTGTATGAACGCGAATCTGGTGCGTCCTGCCGGTCTTTAGATTAACTTCAATAAGTGTTGCGTTTTCAAAACACTCTTTGACCTTCCATATCGTTACAGCTTCCCTGCTATTTCTGCTGATTGTCGACATCTTCTTTCTCTGAACAGGATGCCTGCCTATGGGAAGTGAGATTCTACCGTGTTGGGATTCCATTTTACCGTGCACAAGGGCAAGATAATTTTTCTTTATTGTTCTTGATTTAAACTGATCGGCAAGCCTGTTATGAGCCTGTCGGTTTTTAGCAATAACCAGCAGGCCTGATGTGTCCTTATCAATCCTGTGCACAATACCAGGCCTGAATTGCTCGCCGGTATCAACAAGGCCGGGGCAATGATAAAGCAGTCCATTAACAAGGGTGCCGGTATAATGTCCCGGCGCAGGGTGCACCACCAAGCCTGGTGGTTTATTTACTACAATAATATCTATATCTTCAAAAATAATATCTATATTGATTGGTTCGGGAGTGCATGTTAAGGCTTCCTGAGGCGTAATAATTCCATTTATCTCTTCCCCTGCAGATACTCGGTATCCGGGCTTTCTTTGTGTCTCGGCAACAAGAATATATCCATTGCGGATATGACTTGTTATAAGAGTGCGGGAATATTCGGGAAGGGTAGATGCAATGACCTGATCAAGGCGTTTTCCGGTATCTTTTTTAGTTACATTAAAGGAAAAAGCGCCATGGTTATACATTATTCTATGAGAAGTTTTAATCAGGCATTGTTGATGAATTTTCATCGGAGAATGTTTCAAAAAGAGAATTAATTTCGGACTTGATTTCAGCCTCATCTACATTTCTTGCAGTTGACAGCTCTGTCACCAGTAGAACCCGGGCAGTGTCAAAAAGTTTGCGTTCTCCAAAGGACAAGTCTTTAGTAAGCTTAAGATGATAAAGATCACGGAATACTTCCGCCACATCATAAATAGAGCCTGTCTTGATCTTGTCCATATATTCCTTGTAACGGCGGTTCCAGGTCTGTTTGTCTACAACAGAGGCCTGCTCCTCTTTTATGACACCATATATTTTGGGAATATCATCAGGATCAACAACATTTCTTAGCCCAACCTGGTCAACATTCCAGGTCGGTATCATAATGACCATTCCGTTTTCTATGACCTTTAATATATAAAAATCATGCTGTTCTCCGTTGATCACTTTTTCTTCAATTGCCTCTATAAGTCCCACTCCGTGGGCCGGATAAACGGCCAGATCGCCGACTTTAAATTTACATACATTCTCAGTATGTTTTCTGGTCTGTTTCTTTATTATTTTGATTTCCATAAAATTTAAGCAGTTCCTTTGCGGTAAAAGTATCGATGATAACATGGAGAAAAGTAATAGCTACTCTATTGCGCCCAAAAAAAGGACGCCAAAAATTATTTTATTTAATGTTACTAATATCATATATCCTTTGGACAATCAATAAAAAAGGATTGACCCTTTAAAGGGCCAATCCTTTTAAAACTACTTAAAAAATAAATCTTTCTTATAAAAACGGAACAAGGAGAAGCGCAACCACGTTAAGAATCTTGATCATCGGGTTGATCGCCGGACCGGCAGTATCCTTGTAAGGATCGCCAACTGTGTCGCCTGTTACGGCAGCTTTATGGGCATCACTACCCTTGCCGCCAAGATTGCCGTCTTCAATATATTTCTTAGCATTATCCCAGGCTGCCCCACCGGTTGTCATGGAAATACCTACAAAAATACCCGTAACAATACTTCCGATAAGGAGTCCGCCGAGAGCTACCGGGCCAAGACAGAAACCTACTATAATCGGTGTAATAACAGGCAGAAGGGCTGGTATCATCATTTCTGAAAGCGCAAATTTGGTTACAATATCAACACAGGCAGCATAATCCGGTTTTGCCGTGCCTTCCATGATTCCAGGAATTTCAGCAAACTGACGCCTAACCTCTTTAACAACAGCATGACCGGCTTTTCCAACGGCCTTCATTGCAAAAGAACCAAAAAGATAAGGAAGCAATCCACCGATAAAGAGCCCTACCAGAACGTCGACATTGGATAAATCAAACTCGAGGGTTGTTCCTAAATGTTTGAACTCCTGGGTGTAGGCGGAAAAAAGAACAAGCGCGGCAAGGGCAGCAGAACCAATGGCATAACCTTTTGTAACCGCCTTGGTGGTATTACCAACCGCATCCAGGGGATCGGTTATTGCGCGCACGGATTCATCCATTTCAGCCATTTCAGCAATTCCACCGGCATTATCAGTGATAGGACCGTAAGCATCAATCGCAATTACCATACCGGTCATGGAAAGCATTGAAACAGCAGCAATCGCAATACCGTAAAGTCCTGCAAAATAACTGGAGGCAAGTATTGCGCAACAGATGGCCAGGACCGGCAGTGCGGTCGACTGCATGCTGACAGCCAAGCCGGCTATTATGTTGGTGCCATGGCCGGTGGTGGAAGCTTCTGCAATATCTTTAACGGGTTTACGAACGCCGGTATAATATTCCGTAATAATAACTATTACAACGGTTAAAACCAGACCTACAAGGCATGAATAATAAAGACTCATGGCTGAAATACCCGGAACCTCGCTCATCATTTTTTTGGTTACAGGTAAAAAGGCTACTCCTGCCAAAATTGCAGCTCCGAACATACCCTTGTAAAGAGCGCCCATGATGTAATCATCGCCCTCTTTAAGTTTGACAAAAAAGACTGAAATTGCAGATGCAATAATCGAGACTGCTCCGAGTAGAAGCGGATAAACTACGGCTGCATTGCTTTTCGGAAAAAGAAGATGCGCAAGTACCATCGCCGCTACTGTAGTAACTGCGTATGTTTCAAAAAGATCAGCGGCCATTCCGGCGCAATCACCAACATTATCACCAACATTATCAGCTATTGTTGCAGGATTTCTCGGGTCATCCTCGGGGATTCCTGCTTCTACCTTGCCTACAAGGTCAGCGCCCACGTCAGCGCCCTTGGTGAAGATGCCGCCGCCGAGCCGCGCAAAAATAGAAATAAGGCTTCCACCAAAACCCAGGGCCACCATCGCAACAGAAATATGGCCCGGCTCTACCCCCTCTTTTACCAATATGGTGTAAAGACCGGCACAGGATGTTAATGCAAGACCGGCAACAATCATTCCTGTAACGGAACCACCTTTGAATGCCAGCCTAAGACCTGCATTAAGACCGTTTTTGCATGCTTCCGCTGTTCTTACATTGGCAAGAACTGAAACACGCATACCGATATATCCTGCAAGATAGGATGCAAGCGCACCTATGACAAAACCAAGCGTAGCCCAGGAACCGTATCCAGGAGCAAAAAAAAGTATGATGGCAATAATTATACCCACAAGACCCATACTTTTCATCTGTCTATTAAGATAAGCGATCGCTCCAGACTTGATAGCAGCGGCAATCTCGTTCATTTTTGCGTCTCCTGCTGGAGCAGCTTTGACGGCTCCTGCAAGAATTAAAGCAAATACAACACCGGCAATACCTGCAAATGTACATATTAATGGAATATTCTCCATCATTGATTCCATATTTATCCTCCGTTTTCAATAAAAGCGAGACCCCGCCAAAATTAAAATTTTATCAACCCATACACGGCTGAGTTAAATTTATAATCGCAAAGGCCTCTTAACAGTCAATAAAATTTACATTAAACCTGTTCATTCCTTCTTTGATACCATTACAAAGTATCTCAACAACCGCCTCCTTTGCCCTGGCAATGGTCAGTTCCATGACTTCAGACTCTCCAGACGTGAATCTGCCAAGAACATGGTCAATAATGCCCATATGCTCATTGGGGCGTCCGATTCCTATCCTAAGTCTTGAAAAATTAACGCCATTTAAAGCATTGATCAGCGATTTTATACCATTATGTCCGCCACCCCCTCCTTTCTCTTTTATTTTTAATCTTCCTAAGTTGAGGTCAATATCATCATGAATGACCAGAATATCCTGAGTTGATATTTTAAAATAGGCCGCCAGTTTCTGCACCGGGGGGCCGCTTCTGTTCATAAAGGATTGAGGCTTTACCAGAATAACTTCAACTCCTTCTATGGAGCCACGCCCGAATTCAGCATCGAACTTTTTTTTATCAAGGGCAATCGCGAAAGTATTCGAAATAGCATCGATAACCATGAAACCGGCATTATGACGTGTTTTTCTGTACTGTTCGCCGGGATTGCCAAGACCGATCACAAGACGGATTTCATCAGCCAAAGATTACTCATCTCCCTTGCTTTCAGAAGCATCTCCTTCTTCAGCCCCTTCTCCTTCGACTTCTTCTGCCTCTTCCTCTAATTCTTCATCAACCCTTGCTCCTATTACAGTAATAACTGTAAAATTTACTTCCGCCGGAATTTCAATACCTCCATCCAAAGAAATATCTTCAACATGAACTGAATCACCTATCTCAAGATCTGTCACATCTATCTCAATACTATTGGGAACTTCATTCGGCAAGCAGAATACCTCGAGTTCACGCCTGATTACCTGCAAAATTCCTCCAAGTTCCACGCCTTTTGACTTGCCTATCGGAATAAGCGGAACGTTGACCTTTATTTTGCGATCCAATGCGATTTCATAAAAATCAACATGCAGAAACATTCTTGTAATGGGATCGGTTTGCAACTCTTTAATCATTGCAGACCTGTTAGTGGTATTTCCATTCTGAATGGCCAAATTATAGATGGACATGCCCATTTTGCCCTTTTTTAAGCTCGTCTCCAATTCATTAACGTCGAGAGAGAGTAAAATCGGATCCACTGACGGGCCGTAAAGCACCCCGGGGACTTTTCCGGCAGATCGCAATGTCCGGGCAACGCCGGAACCGGATGTTTTTCTAATATTTGCTTTTAATTCAACAAAATCCAAAAAAAGAACCTCCTAAAATAATATAAAATTCAGCATTCTTCACTTTTCAGCTTACATTTACTTTGTACAAAAAACTAAATTTCAACGCTGAGAACGCTAAGATATTACATTAAATTTTAAGCAGTGCCTCTGCGCTTTCTGCGTCCTCTGCGGTAAGAATACCGATTTTAACATGGAAAAAAAGTGTTAAATACTTTTACGCCCCAATGCAAGACGCCTAAAATTCGTAAAAAAAATTTAAATAAAAAGAGAAGTTACAGAATCACCGTTATGACATCGGATCATCGCTTCCCCGACTATGTCGGCTATGGTAATGACCTTAATCTTATCGCACTCGGCTGCATTTTTACTTAGCGGAATTGTATCGGTCACCAAAAGGCTTTTCAAGACCGAATCATTAATACGCTGAAGGGCCGGGCCTGACAGAACAGGATGAGAACAACAGGCGTGAACCTCACGAGCTCCATTTGCATGCAATGCTGCCGCAGCCTCGGTCAATGTACCGGCAGTATCAACCATATCATCAAGAATTATCGTTATTTTTCCCTTTACATCACCTATAACCGCCATGGCTTTAGCCTTATTGGGAGCGCTTCTCCGCTTGTCAATAACTGCCAGTCCGGCCTTAAGCCGCTTGGCAAAGGCTCTGGCCCTTTCAGCGCCTCCGGCATCAGGCGAGACTATCACTAGATCATGGTCAAATTTTTCTTTAACATATTCAATGATCACAGGAGCTGCATAAAGATTGTCAACCGGAATATTGAAAAAACCCTGGATCTGACCAGCATGCAAGTCCATCGTGATTACCCTGGTGGCACCCGAAATGGTCAACAAATCTGCGATCAATTTTGCGCTGATAGGTACCCTCGGAGCTACTTTTTTGTCTTGCCTTGCGTACCCGTAATAAGGGATTACGGCTGTAATTTTGCTGGCCGAAGCACGCTTGAAAGCATCCAGCATAAGCAACAGTTCTACCAGGTTGTCATTTACGGGAGCACAGGTAGACTGAAGCAAAAAAACATCTTTTCCCCTTACATTTTCCTTGATTTCAATCTGAATCTCACCATCGCTAAAGGTCTTAACCGTGGCTGAGCCAAGGGGCTTATCAAGGTAAACAGATATTTTTTTTGCTAAATCGGAATTTGAATTTCCAGCAAATAATGACATTCCATTCATAAGGTCATTCCATTTATAAAATTAACATCTCCACACAGAAATCATTTCTCAAAACATCATATGGCTGGGGCGGGGGGATTCGAACCTCCGAATGCAGGAACCAAAATCCTGTGTCTTGCCACTTGACGACGCCCCAGTAAATTTATGGGTAAGGGCACGATGCATCGTGCCCTTACTTGGCATCGTGCCCCTGATAAACAATCAAATCAGTAAGGAAAAGCTTCCAGTTAATATTATGCGAAAGGGCATCATGGGCTATTTTTGCTCTACGAAAATCAGAAAAAAGGCCAAAAACAGCGGATCCGCTTCCTGTCATAAGTACCCCTTGCGCACCCTGACTCAAAAGAGCCTTTTTTGCATAAGATATTTCAGGATACCCTGCAACCGCAACTTCTTCAAGATCGTTCCATAACAAGGACTCAATTCTGACTTTGTCCTTTAATAAAAGTTTAAGTTTAATTTTTTTTTTAATTTTTGTCAATCTTAAATCGTATTTTTTAAATACCTCCGCAGTCGATATGCTGAAGCCCGGATATATCAATAAAAGATACCTGTTTGATAAACCATAAAACGATTCTATCTTTTCACCTATCCCGGAAACAATGGCAGGCTTACGGAAAATTAAAAAAGGTACATCGGCTCCAAGGGAGAGCCCAATTGAAAATAATTCATCTTTGGAAAAAGGATAACCATAATAATAATTCAAGGCCCGAAGGACTGCGGCGGCATTGCTGCTGCCTCCGCCCAGGCCTGCACCGACAGGTATTCGTTTTATTATATGAATTCCAACTTTTTCATAAATATCTATTGAGTTGAGGAAGGCGCTTGCGGCTTGAAGGGCTATGTTTTGCCTATCTAATGGAACTCCGGGATAGGTGCAGGTAACGGCTGTCTTCCCAGCGCCCAAATTGATATAGAGTGTATCATAAAGATTAATGCAACACATCAGGGAGACCAGATCATGAAATCCATCCGGTCTTTTCCCTGTAATATGTAAAAAAAGATTGATTTTGGCCGGTGAAAAAACCTTGATCCGCCCTGAAACATCAATAAGAGGCTCTTGAGAAATAATCATTATGAATGGACGCTATAGATTATAGATTGTCACATAAATAATTTCACTACGCTATCGGTCAAAATCTTCGGTCGACATACTGCCAGTACGCCTCACCCAAATTTTTTCCTCTATCCCTGTGAGATTAATTATGTGAAAATCTATATATAAAACGGCATCTTTCATTAATGCCCAAAAGTAGTTAACACTTTTTTTTAATGTCAGAATCAGTATTTTACCGCAAAGTTCGCTGAGATATTACATTAAAAATCAAGTAGTTTTCTCTGCGTTTTTTGCGTTCTCGGCGGTAAAATTTAATTTTTTATACAAAATAAATGTAAACTGAGAATGAAGGATGCCTATAAAACCATAGTTTCTATTGTTGTTTGAGATAAAGTATGCGCAGTTCATAGAGAAGATGTTTCAGCAGGTTGTCCTCCTCAGGGGTCAAGTTACCCCTGGTCTTTTCCTGCAGCATACTCAAAACATCTATGGTCTGTTTACCCATAACCAGGTTTTTACTTTTTTCTCCGGTCACAGGATCATCCATTATGCCAAAATTTACCAGAACAGATGCATTCAAGGACATCATGAATGTGGAAAAATCAATCCCCGGCATCACATCCTTTTGATTTTCTGCCGATTTATCCCCTTTTAATACAAAACCTTTTTCATCGGACATCTTTATCTCCCGCTCTTATCTCCCGTTCAAAAAATCAAAGCTCAAGAGGAATTACCGTCTTGACCAGGGGCAGACTTCTGAGGCATTCTATCACTTCATCAGTAAAAGGAGTGTCTGTGCGCAGAAATATAATATTTCTTTCACCATCCTCTTCCTGGCCCACATGCATCCTTCCTATATTAATGTTATGCTCACCTAGAACTGTTCCAATGCTGCCTATGGCGCCGGGCTTATCAATATTATGTATCAAAGCCAGATGCCCCCTTGGAATAAGTTCCAGCCTGAAATTATTTATTTTTACAACTCTAGGATCATGTTTGCCGACGATAGTGCCTGCAACAGTAATTGTATTACTGGCCGTTATTGTTTTAATGGTAATCAGATTTATATAGTCTTCGGATTCGGAGCTGGAGGTTTCCAGAACCTTTATGCCCCTTTCTTTTGCAATAACACTTGCATTAACAAAATTCACATCATCTTTAACGGCTGAAGAAAGAATTCCTTTTAAAACCGCAGTAGATACCGGAGACATATCTAGCCCCTGGAAATCGCCGCGATATTCAATGACAACTTCTTTTAAAGGGCCATCTATAAGCTGCGCCTGCAAGCAGCCCATACGATCTGCTATTGTCAAAAACGGACCCAATTTGTCAAGCAGGTCTCCTGTAACAGAAGGAACATTGACGGCATTAAGTATTGTTCCGTTTTTCAAATATTCTATTATCTGGCCTGCAACCGCAACTGCTACATTCGTTTGGGCCTCTTTGGTGGATGCGCCCAAGTGGGGAGTACATATAAACCTGTCGAATTCAAAAAGAGGAGATTCACCTGGAGGTTCGGATTCAAAAACATCCAGGGCAGCGCCTGCCACTTTGCCGGATTTCATGGCGTTATAAAGATCTGTTTCATCAACAATCCCGCCTCGTGCGCAATTTACCAGCATTACACCGTCCTTCATCCGATTAAAGGCCTCTTCATTCAGCATGCCGATAGTCTCTTTCAATTTTGGAACATGAATAGTAATATAATCGGATCTGCTGTAAAGCTCCTCCAGGGAAACGGGTTCAAGGCCTGCTTTTTCAATTAACTCAAGGGTAACAAAGGGATCATATACTATAACCTTCATCTTAAGGCCCTGGGCGCGATCTGCAACTATTGAACCGATTTTTCCAAAACCGATCAACCCCAATGTTTTGTTATAGACCTCTCTGCCCTGGAGCTTTTTTTTGTTCCACAGGCCGCTCTTTAGTGATGAAGTTCCTGCCGGTATATTACGCGTCAGGGAGAGTATCATTGCGATTGCATGTTCAGCAGTGGTAACAACATTGCCGCCCGGCGTGTTCATAACAACCACGCCCTGCTTTGTAGCAGCGGGGATATCGACATTATCGAGGCCTATGCCGGCCCGACCCACTACTTTCAATCTGCTTGCGGCTTCAATAAGTTCTTCAGTTACTTTGGTAGCGCTTCTAATAACCAGAGCGTCATATCCGGATATGATATCTTTTAATTCATCAGGAGCAAGCCCTGTTTTAACATCAACGTCAATATTCTCTTCTTTCCTAAACATCTCAATCCCAATTTCACCGAGATTATCACTGACCAGTACTTTCATTGAATCTCCTCATTCATTCGAGCCGGTTTCAAAATGTTCAATTTTGTTCGAGGTCAAGAAAGGCAAAAGTTTTAACCACAGGAATACACTGACGTATTTCGAGGATTAAACCCAATTTAAGATTTGGTTGTCTGACGCAGAGATCGGGCAAAAGGGGGCGTTTTGAAAACGGCTCATTCATTTATTTTTTTTATACGATTCTGTATATATGCATCCTTCAGGGCTTCATAAGGGTCTATGGCCGCAGCTTTAATGCTTTCATAATCACCTATTTTAAAAGATGTCTCGTTTACTGTTTTATAGCTTGTAATGCCTATGGACGCTTCCCGGGGTTTAACATAAAATATAGGGTCAAGGAATATATCACCAATCATGCCGACTGAATCACGCATAGATGAGGGCCCCAAAAACGGCCAGACTATATAAAAACCATTCCCTATACCATAAAATCCAAATGTCTGACCGAGGTCTTCATCTTTAGGTTTCAGGCTGTAATACTTTTTGGCAGGATCTCCAAAACCGAGTATACCCACTGTGCTGTTGATGGCAAATCTTGCTGTTTCCGTTCCGGCGTTTTTAATTTTCAATTGGAGGATACAGCTCACAAGTCGTATCGGTGTGGCAATGTTGGAAAAAAAATTTTTCACCCCAGAACGTATACTTTTGGATGTAACCGCAATATAACCTTTAGTCAAAGGTTTGAGACCCCAAAAGTAGAGCTTGTCATTAAAATGATACATGGTAATGTTCCAGTACTTGACAGGATCCGCAATCCGATAGTTTTCCGAATCACCAACTTCATCAAGCAGATCAAGCTCTTCGTCCGCCAAATCATCATCCGGTACGCTATCATTATTTATACTGCAGGCCGGCAAAGAAGATTCCGACGCATGGATAGAAGCCGGAGAACCAAATAAAAACAGAATAAAAATCGATAACAAAATCTTAAGGCTGTGAAGCATCGGTTTCTGTCTCTTGTCCTTTTAATTTTTCCTGGAGTTTTTGAATCAATATCTCAGGCTTTTCCTTAAAAAGAATTTGACTGAACTGCGTGCGATAATTTTTTACAAGGCTCACACCCTCCGCCTTTACATCATAAACAGACCAGACTCCGCCGTGAAGATGCATTCGGTAGTTCACCGCCATTTCACCTTTTTCCCGGAGGACCTTGGTTTTTACAATTGCTTTTTTTGCGGTCAGCATATCCTCGGCTATATAAAGAACCTCCTCATTGTTAAATTCCGAAAGCATTTTATTGATATATGTTTTGCCAAGGAGGTCGGTAAAAACATCGGTTAAATCCTTCAACTGTTCAGGCGTAAAGGACTTCCTGTATTTTCCGAGAGCCAGCTTTGTAATTGTTGGAAAATCAAACAAACCACGCACTATTTCAAAAATTTTGTCACGTTGCAGGTTTTTTTTACAGGCATCCTTGTATTGAGGGTCTTTAAGTATCATGAGAATATTATTAATAGGCGGCTTCAACGTTTCCAGCGGCTGCCGGCCATAAGCCATTGAAACAAAAGCGACCAGGAGAAGCAAAACAGATACCCGTATTATTTTGTTCAGAGTCATCCGAAATACCTCCTATTCCACACTGCCAAAGGCATATTTGCTGATTAAGTCTTCAATATCCAGAGATGATTCCGTCTCTGTAATGGTATCTCCATTGTGCAAAATCTCTTCAGAGCCGCCTGGAGATATCTTGACAAACTTGTCTCCGATCAAACCGGAGGTTTTAACCGAGGCGATAACATCATCCGTAAGTACAATCCCATTCTGAATTTTAAATTTTACAAGTGCAATCTGACGATCCTTGTCAAGATTTATGGAATCGACCTGCCCGATAGGGACACCCGCCATTTCAACCTGCGCGCCTACCTTTAAACCTGAAACCGACTCGAATCTGGCTGTAAGCTCATAATTATTATTTCCCAGCCATTCCATTTTGCCAAGTTTGATGGCAAGATATCCTATACATAAAATTCCGATCAGCACAAAAATGCCCACAGATGTTTCAAGGGAAAATTTTTTCATGGCGCCTCCGCTTCAGATATAGCACAAAATTCATCCAGTCTGATCCTTTGTAATTCTGCTGATGAAAGTAAATGATCAAAACGACTCAGTTTGTCAGCCTCTGCCAGACCGGCGCTGATTGATACGCGAAGTCCCTTGCAAGACAGCAGTTCCGTATATTTATTCCATTTTACCTTGTCTGCCAGTTTCGAGCAGAATTCCTGGGCCTGAGCCTTGTTTGCTCCCGGTAAAATTAATAAAACCTTGTCCAATCCGTATCTTATACATGTATCCCCAAACCTGAGACACTCTTTTAACTGTATCGAAAAATTCTTGACTACAGTCTGACCGGCAACATGTCCTGCCGTTTCATTGATTTTATCCATATTATCAACATAAAAAATGATAATGGAAAATACAAGTTTATCTTCCTGAAGCCTCTCCATTGACTCCATGAAGCTCTGGTCGACATCTATTTTTGTCCCCATACCGGTCAGCTTGTCCTGCTTTATATTTATGTCAAAACCATGTATAAACTGCCGAATTTCAGGCTCTGCCGACCTCTGGAGCTCATCGGCTGTGCCTTCAAAAAGTATGGTTCCGTTATCCAGCATTGCAACCCTCTGGGAAATATAGAAAATATCCGGTATCTCATGACTTACAAGCACCCCTGTATATTCAAACTTTTTCTGATAACCGGAGATCATGCTGTGTACCGCATTTTTCCGTATCGGGTCGAGACCAGTGGTAGGCTCATCAAAAAGAACAATTTCCGGTTCTGTAATCAAAGCACGTGCCATGGCCACACGTTTTTTCATACCTCCTGAAAGCTGTGACGGATATTTGTCGTCAATTTCATGGAGATCGAGCTGCGCCAGCATATTGTGCGCCTGATCCAGGATTTTAGATTCACGCATAGATGTTGTTTCACGAAGAGGAAGGGCAATATTGTCCAAAACCGTCATATAATCGAATAGGGCCGTACCCTGAAACATATAGCTGAATTTTTTTTTAAATTTATGCCGCTCTTTTTTATCCATCTCCGAAACCTGCCGCCCATTAAAAAGAATCTGTCCTGAATCAGGTTCCATCAGACCGATAATATGCTTCAGAAGCACACTTTTACCGCCTCCGCTTTTTCCTATAATGGTTGTTATTTCTCCCTTGTATATGTTTAAATTTGCATTGCGCAAGACAACATTTTGACCGAATTTTTTGCAAACATTTTTAAATTGTATCAACGGTTGATCCATAATTATCTATATCAAAAAAGATGTCAGTACATAGTCTGTAACAAGGACAAGCACACAGGAAATAACCACTGCCGATGTTGTTGAAAGGCTTACCCCTTTGGCCCCGAATCCATCTGTCCTGGTATGGGTATAATACCCCTGGGAAGAACAGATTGTCACAACCACCATGGCAAAAATTATAGATTTAATAAAGCCTCCGGAAACATCATCCATTACAACGCTGGATTCCACCCTCGCAAAATAGATTCCGGAATTTATACCAAGCAGGAGAGATCCGGTGAGGTACCCGCCCAGGATACCGATAACATCAAAAAGAGCCGTCAGAATGGGAAAACTGATTATAGCAGCCGTAAGCCGGGGACTGAAAAGAAATCGCACCGGATCGATATCCATGGTTTCCAGAGCATCGATTTGTTCTGAGATACGCATAATTCCAATTTCGGCCGCCATGGCGGAACCGGCCCTTCCGATTACCATAATCGCCGCCAGTACGGGTCCCATTTCACGGATCAGAGACAAGGCCACAGCAGCGCCAAGCATCCCTTCCGAGCCGAATTTCACCAATGTATAATAACCTTGAAGTCCCAAAACCATGCCCGTGAAAGCTCCGGTAAGAGCAATAACAAAAATAGATTTCGCCCCTATAAAATAGACTTGCTCCAGGACTTTTGCAAACTGCAGCGGCGGGAAAAATATGGAGAAAAAACCTTTTATAAAAAAAATAGATGTTCTCCCTATCCCCTGAAGCAGCAACAGAACCAGTCCGCCAAGAATAGAAAAAGGATTTTTTGTTATAACAGAGTCGCCCAAAATATTATCTTTTACTCTACTGTTGTTTATAAAAACAATTAATTTAAATTTAAATTTTAAAAAAAATAACGACATTCAGGCCGTTTGTCAAGCCGGCATCCAAATCTATTGTTGCGAAAACCGTACAAGCTCATCCAGCTTTCGTATGGCAGACCCATTATCGATGGAAGAGCATGCAAGCAGAATGCCCTCTGAAATATTTTTTGCCTTACCCCCCGCAACCAGAGCAAAGGAGGCATTTAATATTACAATATCACGTTTTGGACCGCTTTCTCCATTAAGAATTTGAAGCGTAATTTCTGCATTTTCCCTGGGAGTTCCTCCCATAATATCTTCAGGTTTTGCGGATGTACTGAAAAACTCATCCGGAAAAACATCATAAGTCTTGATCTTGTGCTCTTTCAACTCTGAAATCCTAGTGGGAGCGCAGACTGAAACTTCATCAAGGCCGTCATGTCCGTGCACAACAAAAGCCCGCTTGCTGCCAAGCAGCCTAAGAGCATTGGCCATCAGCCCGGTCAGTTCCGGCGCATAAACTCCTATTAGCTGACGATCCGCATTGGCCGGATTGGTTAAGGGTCCGATCATATTGAATATTGAGCGAACCCCGATCTCTTTTCTTGCTTTAGTCGCATATCGCATGGCGCCGTGAAACAGGGGAGCAAAGAAAAAGCCTATTCCGATTTCCGAAACCGCCCTGGCCGCAGTTTCAGGATCAGCGTCAATTTTTACTCCCAGAATTTCAAGCAACTCAGCGCTCCCGCACCTGCTGGAAACAGAACGATTGCCATGTTTGGCTACTTTTAACCCGCACCCGGCCACAACAAAAGCCGTTGTGGTGGATATATTAAATGTTTCGGCGCCGTCTCCTCCGGTTCCGCAGGTATCTATTACTTCAAAACCTGATATTTTAATATGACGCGCCTTGTCACGCATCGCTTTTGCGGCTCCGGCAACCTCTTCAAATGTCTCCCCCTTGGTCGCCAAAGCAGCCATGAATGCGCCGATCTGGGCATCCGTAATATTACCTGAAAAAATTTCCGTTATCATGGTATACATCTCTGTTTCGTTCAGATCTGTACGACTGATAATTTGATTAAGATATTTTTTAAACATAATTCAAATAATTTTCTAAAAGCCGCATGCCTGCGGCTGTCATTATAGATTCCGGATGAAACTGGATCCCTTCTGTAAAATATTTTTTGTGTCTTAAGCCCATAATCTCTCCATCATCCGATTCCGCCGTTATTTCAAGGCAATCCGGCAAGACATCCCGTGATACAGCCAAAGAATGGTACCTCATTGCCGCGAATTGTTTTTCCAGACCCTTATATAAAATCTTTCCGTCTGATTTTACTATAGAGGTTTTACCATGCATTATATATTTGGCCGGAACAATTTTACCGCCAAAAGCAAAGGCTATCGACTGGTGCCCGAGACAGACTCCCAGAATTGGTATTTTGCCGGAAAAATACTGAATCGCAGGAACAGACAATCCAGCGGATTCCGGCCTGCCGGGACCAGGAGAAATCACTATTCCAGAAGGAGATAGAGCAACAATCTCCTCAATTGTTACTGCATCATTTCTAAAAACCGTTACATCTGCTCCAAGCTGCCCCAAATATTGCACGAGGTTGTAAGTAAATGAATCATAATTGTCAATCATTACGATCATAATTTTTCACTCCCTTGATCCAGTCGGCCTGATCCATACTTCAGTAGCTCCAAAGCTTTCTGGATGGACATGGCCTTATTTACAGTCTCAACCCTCTCTTTTTCAGAATCTGAATCATACACAATCCCGGCTCCCGCTCTCACGGTCAGCCTGCCGTTTTCAATACATGCAGTTCTTATTGTTATGGCCAAATCCATATTGCCGTTAAAAGATATGTAACCGACTGCTCCTCCATAAGGACCTCTCGGTTCATCTTCCAGTTCGGATATTATCTCCATGGCTCTAACCTTGGGCGCGCCGGACAAAGTTCCGGCCGGAAAAGTCGCCTTAACAAGATCCCAGGCATCGCAATCCCGCTTTAACTTACAGGTAATATTCGATACAATATGCATTACATGGGAATACCGTTCCACAATCATAAGGTCAGTCACATTAACAGTGCCTGTTTGAGCAACTCTTCCCAGATCATTACGCCCGAGATCAACCAGCATAAGATGCTCCGCCCTTTCTTTCTCGTCTGCAAGCAGCTCTTCAGCCAGGTTGTCATCTTCTTTTTTATCCGATCCCCTGGGGCGTGTTCCCGCGATGGGACGCAGATTGGCTGTCCCATCCTCCAGGCGCACCATTGTTTCCGGAGATGACCCGACCAGAGCCATATCGTCCATATGCATAAAATAAAGATAGGGAGAAGGATTGACATATCTTTGAGCGCGGTACAGATGCCACAGGTCAGGTGTATCGGGAGATACAAACGGCTGCGCTATGACAGTCTGAATAACATCTCCGGCAAGGATATATTCCTTTACTTTTTTTACATATCCCCTGTATTCATCGTCACTCTTAACAGGCTTAAGACTGTAATCTTTGCTCTCCGGATATTCATATTCTTCCTGTTTTGACTGATTTATTGTATCAAGTATAGAGAGTATCTTTTTATTGGCGGATTTAAATAAGGTATCTATTTCATCCCTTGTGTAATTACGTTCTAAAAAAACGACTGACAATCCCATTAACGTATTACGGATATTATCAAATATCAGCAGTTCGTCAGGTATTATAAAATTGGCCAAGGGCTTGTCTTCCGGCATATTATTCGGGATCTTCTCAAAAAATGAAACCATTTCATATGTTAAATAACCAACCATACCACCCCAAAACCTGGGGAGGCCTTGGACATCCGCAGGGACAAAGCGTTTCATAAAATTCCTCAGGATTGATAGAGGATCTCCATGATGGGGGATATGTTTTGAGGAACCCTTTTCTTCAATTTCAACAAATGTTGAATAAATTCTTATTTTACAGCGGGCAGAAGCGCCGATAAAGCTGTATCTGCCCCATCGTTCGCCCCCCTCCACGCTCTCGAACAGGAAAATAGGCCCATCATTATTATATAATTTTTTTAAAATAGAGACCGGTGTTTCCGTATCGGCAAGAATTTCAACAGATACCGGAATCACATTATGCTTTTCAGCAAGTCTTCTGAATTCTGTTATATTAGGAAATCTTTTAATAAACATTTTTCATTTGTCCAATTTAGATAGGGATTGTCAGATAATTAATTTCACAAGGATAGAGGGACAAATCTAATGAAATTATTTATGTGGAAATCTATATATTGTTACAGTTTAAATTTATGTATGTATTTAAAAGAATTATGTCAAACTCTTTCAAGGGGCAGCCATGACGAATAGATAAGAATTTCGGGATGAAGGAACAGGTTTTTGATTTTTCAAAAAAAGTGGAGTAAAAAACATTCACAAAAAATATTATAATTACAAACATTTAGGAGCGTTTTACTGTAAAAACAATCGATTAATGTATGTATTTTCCGTCACAAAAAAATAATCGGCGATTGTTTGTCAATAGATAATATCAATAAAATCAAGTATATATATAGATATGCCGTAAATGGCACGTCACTTGCATACCCTTGCTGTTAATTTAACCACAAAGGCAATATTGAATGTCTTTGTAACTTTAAGCATAAGGAGAGAGAGATGAAAAAAAGAATGTTCACAGGATTAATTTGTTTGGCAATGATTGCTTTTCTGTCTGCCGTCGCGATTGCCTCTGAAGAAGCTGTTATTCCCCCTGAAGAATTTGTTATTGTAGGGACAATAATGCAGGACAATCAGATTGTTGACCAGGACGGTCAGTCATACGTAATTAAACAGATTAAAGAGGGAGATGATATCATCGAACTCGTCGGGAAAAAAGTACAGATCAAAGGAACCGTTTTAGAAGCCGACGGTAAAAAGACTATTGAAATGGTCTCTTATGAACTGGTTGAAGAACAAAAATAACTTTATAATAATATTTATGGCATCCCCATATGAAGGATGCCATATTTTTCTAAAAAAGGAGAGAAATATGAAAAAAAGAATGCTCACAGGATTAATTTGTTTGGCAATGATTGCTTTTCTGTCTGCCGTCGCGATTGCCTCTGAAAAAGCTGTTATTCCCGCTGAAGAATCTATTATTGTAGGACAATAATGGATGACAATCAGATTGTTGACCAGGACGGTCAGTCATACGTAATTAAACAGAATAAACAGGGAAATGTATATGAGTGTAACCAAAATTAAGCAACCATTTTTTTCTGTACATTTATCAAGTTATATTTATCAGGAAAAAATATATTATTTTGAGCTTGTGCTGTGAAAAATTCCCAGTATTCATCCCAATCCTTACTTTTTGCCACTGAGCGTAATTTCAGAATTGAATCTGATCCGTTAATTCCCCACCGGGCACCTGATATTTCCATTCTATCCTTAACTATGTGACTACAGGCCGATTCAACAACACCGGAACCTATTGGATAACCTTTTGATAGATACTGATCATAGTTCATATATTCTTTATGGTTTTTCAAGTAGGTTATTACTTTTAAAAATTTATCATTTTGGACTTTTTCCCACTTTTTGCTCAACATTTCTTTCTGCAACTCCATAATATATGAAGCGACCTTTCCTTGTAGTATGAGCAATAGCTTATTATATACATACTTTCTGCTCTCAGCACTTCCTTCTTTGTGCTTTATATGGGCAATAATCCAAATATATTCCAGAACATGAATAATATCTAAAATAAGAACTTTATTTTCTATATCTTTAAAAACATCTTTAAACAAAGTCCATAAATACAATGCTCCATCCATTACACAAACCAATGGCTTGCCATTGAAGTTTTCACCTTTTACTTCTTCATGGATTTCCTCCATTACTTTTTTCTTGGTTTTCTCAACGCTGGCTATATATCTGATGTTTTGGGCTTTTACTGGTTTATCGGTTTCATTTTTATCTTCTTTGTTATCCGGATATACCAGGTTAGTAGCAACTTCTTTAGCAATTCGGACATTAGCATTAACATCATATTTAACTCCCACCAACGCTTCTTTCTTTTTCTGCTTTTTTTCCTTTACCTTGTCTTACTACGATTTTAGCTGCTTCTGCCTTAATCATCGGTACGCCTTTGCCATCAAAGCTAACTACAACATAATCTTCTTCGCTTTCCAGCTTTGGAAGTCTGTTTTTTAGATCATAATAATCCTCATAACAATCTGAACTTTCACTGGAAATAATTTCCGAAGCTGAAATTGAAAGTTTTACACCAAAAAACTTCGTTAAAAGTTCGGATGTATTTTTATAAGCTCCGTTAATATTCAGTAAATTAGCGAATTCGGATAAAAAATATGAGTAACAACGTACTGGCAGATTTAATACAATATCTAAAGGCACAAAACTTACATCTTCTATATGATAAAGATAGCGAGCCACTTTCATCTTTCCAAAAATTGAAAAATATGACTTTACACTTGTTCTGCCTCTTTTGGCAATTCCTTGTGCGGTTTCTATTATTTTACCATAATTACCTTTATTTTGGATAGCAAAGAACAACTGCATTAAAATAAACCCCAACTTCATCAATTGCTTGAAAATTGATGCTTCCATTTTATGAGCATCCTGATTTCCTTCGTTGAGAACACCAAGCAATATTTGGTTGAACTTTTCTTTGCAACTATCCAAACATTGTTCAATCTCAGAAGAGTGTTTTTTTTGAGCAGCTACAGTGCCTTTGATAACATGTACCATTTTAATCCTCCAATGTTGATTAATTTATTAGAAAATTAATATGGCACGCACCGTATCGAATGTCTATAGCTATTTTATATCATTGCTTAATATTAACTTTAACGGTATGTTCAATTTTGGTTACACTCAATTGATTTTGCAGAACGGGCTTGATTTCATTCTTGTTTGCAAACCCGATTCTCATAAAACCCTTTACCAATGGGTTGAAGAACTTGATGGCCTGCAAGCTGTTGAAACGGTAGTGAAAAAAAGGTAGACAGGCAAAACCCATCATATTTATACCTATCGTTTTGTAAATCAAGTCCCTTTGCGTGATGGTAAAGATGCTCAGATGGTCAATTGGTGTGAACTTACAACAACGCTGCCCGATGGTACTATTATATACAAGAACGCTTTTGCAACCAATTTCAAAATTTCAAAGAACAATGTAAAGCAGATTGTAGCAGATGGTCGGGCTCGCTGGAAAATTGAAAACGAAAACAATAACATACTAAAAAACAGAAGATATCATCTTGCACACAACTTTGGTCATGGAAAGAAGTATTTATCTCAACTTATGATGACACTGAATCTTTTGACCTTCTTGTTTCATACCGTTCTTGAAATGATGGAT
This sequence comes from Desulfosarcina sp. BuS5, assembly GCF_028752835.1. NCBI lineage: Bacteria > Pseudomonadati > Thermodesulfobacteriota > Desulfobacteria > Desulfobacterales > Desulfosarcinaceae > Desulfosarcina > Desulfosarcina sp. BuS5. Next base: position 3,609,676 of record NZ_CP087952.1, on the reverse strand, counting down.
AAAAAATATAAACTTATTCGTCGCAACCTTCCAACACGGAAAACCTTTTTCGATGACATACGCGCGTTGACTCGCTATCTTTACTTCGAAAGCTGGGATGCGATGTTAATTTTTATGCTCCATGGCCTCGAACTGGAGGTTCCGGATACAAGTTAATGGTTACTGCAATTCGTAAGTTCGGTTAAAACAAGATGATTTCAGAGCATCAATGGCCTGGTATATGCAAAAAAATGCGGCAAATATGCTGCGTATCGGCCAAAGGTCAAAAAAGTAGTTCTCGGTAAACCAGAAACTTACCATACCCACAAAAAATCTTCTTCTCTTTCTTAAACCCGTTGAAAAATAAATTTTTAATAATACTGCCGATGGCCGTTATTTCTAAAATTAGAATTGCTGTTCGCGATCGCGATTGATTGACAAGGTGTACCACTTGTGGTATATTATGATAAAAATTTGAAAGGGAGAAAAAACAAAATGCCTGCTAAAAATCCACGAATCAATATTGTCCTTGATATGTCTTTATATAAAAACGTGCAATTGCTTGCTGAGAAGGATGGTATGTCTCTTTCCTCAAAAGCTAGAGAACTACTTAAAGAGGCCATGGAAATTCATGAGGATATTTATTTGTCCGATATTGCCGAAGAGAGAGAGAGGACATTTGATATAACCTCAGCTCTGACTCACGAAGAAGTCTGGTCATAATGGCATATAAACTAATTTATCATATTGACGTAAAAAATACCGATTTGCCTAAAATAGACAACAAAAACAAGGTAATGATTAAAAGAGCCATAAAAGAACGCTTGGCTATACATCCGGAAAAATATGGAAGTCCTTTACGGCGAACCCTTAAAGGATATTGGAAATTACGTGTTGGCGACTACCGTGTTATTTTCAAAATATCAGGATATGATATATTCATTTTGGGTATAATGAATCGAAAAAGTGTGTATTCACAAATCAATAAACGCGTAATTGTTCAATAAAAATTTCAGAAATCCGCTATGATCGTAAAACTATGGGTACTTACCTTATCCCCCCCCTTCCTTGCTTCCAGCCTGATTTTATCTTTTCGTATATATCGCGTGTTACATTTTTATAACACTGGTCATGGATCTTTGTATTAAAAATCCTAACCCATCTTTTTGATTTTGATAGGCAAATGCTCAAAATAAGCCTCATTTTTGAATTTTTAAAAATTTAATTTTAATGATTTTAATAGGTTAAAAATAATTAGCTCCAGATTTATCAATGTAGTGCCATATGGACAACTTCAAGTGAAACAACAAATTGAAATAATTGTACTATTAAAAATAAATGGTAACCGTTCACGGTTGCCGGTTTACGGCTGACATTTTTGTCAGAGTTTCTGTTTCCGTTCCCATGGTTGAGCTGTTGTTGAAATTGTGGTGATGGCGGCCGGACTGTAGAGACAAGGCATGCCTTGTCTCTACGGTGTTGCCACTGTTACCATTGATTCCCATATAACCGGTGTTGCCGGCGTTACCGTTCTATTTTCAACCGTAAACCGTGAACGGTTACAATAAATGTAGTGCCATACAATTTCCTGCAACTTTGCTTCTCCAATTGTTCCATAGAACTTAACGATAATAGAATCATTCAGTGTAAAAATCTTATCGTAGCGTACATAGCTCGGTTTTGGCAGATAGCTGGTCACCATAGATTTTACATCAACTCCAACTGCGCATTCTTTTGTCAAAACAGATGTAACAGCTAATCATATAAAATCTCCCCGCCTATCCGGATTCGTCAGCACAAGCACAGAACGTCTCTTCCTGGTAGACAGGTCAGTAAATGGGAAAGGAATGCCTATAATTTCGCTGGGTTTACAGAGCATCCCATACCTCATCTTCCTTGTTATTCCAAATATGATCCATTACAGTTGATTGAGCCTGTTTTAAATAATCCATCTGCATATCTTTTGTTTCATACCTTGTTTTTATAAAAGCTGATAAAATTCAAGGCCTCTCGGGCCAAAGGCTCCGGCAGATGTTGCGCTTCTCGGCAAATTTCTTCGATAATATTCATTATAAAATTCTCCATTTTTTAAGCGAAAAAAAAACTTTGCTTCCATTCCACATGTACTCTCAACGCCAAAATAGTATATTTGCAAGATTTTTTTAAAGCTTTTTCATAGTAGTGCCCATCCATAAATGGTCTTTTTGCCTAATATATGCATTATCCCCCACTGGTACCGTCGGTTAGCTGGAAAAATTGACAGCTGATTACAACAACTTAACTAAAGTCGCTACAATAGCGGCCTGGACTACAAGCATACCGGCTACCCATTTAATGATTTTTGAAGTAACATCGGCTTCCAATACAGCAAGCCGTTCGTCAAGGTATTGCCTGGTGACAAGGCGTTCTTCAACCAATTCGGCAATAATTTTAGTTTGTTCGGCGGCCTGCTCTTCGGTAAAACCAACAGCTTTTAATCTTTTTACATTTTCAAACGTATCAAAAGCAAGTGATGTCATGGCTCACCTCCTATCTATCAAATTATAGCCTTAAAGCATCCTGGTCAACTTTTTTATTGACATCAAAACATGTCATATACAAACGTAGTCACGTTATAGTAAATCCCATGGCCCGGTTTGAGAGCCGGAATGATCACAAGGCGTGCAATCGCTATCAATTCTTCTACAAACTATTATTTCTTTTCGCCTAAAAGCTTCCTAACATCCTTGCTTTCTCCGATAAATCGGGATTTCCATTTCGATGGATGATCGACAACTCCGGCACGAACCATATTCAAATCAATATATGCAATGCATTGAATCAGGTGTAGGTCACTTGATACAGCAGTTGCATAATAACGGTCTTCCCAAAGCGCACCGTTTCGATTCTTTCTTTGGTTGTATTCATGACCGGTTCGACCGGCAACCAACTGAATAGATTTTGGAATGACATCTCGTTCACCACCGTCAAAGACTAAAAGATGGATATGGTTTGAAGTAACCATATAGGTCAATATACGGATTCCATATCGCTTCTTTGCCTCAAACAGCCATTGCAACCATCGGCGTCGATCTCTGGTAAATTTAAACAAAAATTCTTTTTTATGACACCGGTGCGTTATATACCAAACGTGACCTGGAAGGAAATGCCGTTTTGCTCTTGCCATCTGCCCGTGCTCTTTTCCTAAAAGTGCGTTTTTTGCCCTGAAAATGGCCATTTAAGGCCTTATCTGACGCTAAATTTTAACGTTTTATGTATTATCTTAATATGTTACTGCGGCCCGACCCCCATTCCGCCGCAAAATTCTTGACATTGTAGTTATACCTCGTTAATATATTAGTATAACTTATCTGGGTAGGAGAAAATATATGCGTGAAATTATAAAAAAGGCATTTACGATGAAGGTCTTCCCAAAAGGTCAGGTTGTCATTCCCATTGCCTTAAGGAAAAAATATGGCATTGATATTGGAGATCAGATTGATGTAATTCCGGAATCAAATGGAATCCTTTTAAAACCTACAACCAAAAGGATGATTGACAAATCTCTAACTGATCGACTTTTTGGTGTTTTCAACAGATATGCAACTGGAAAACCAGATCTTACCAAAGTAGATATTAAAAAAGCAGTCGAAAAAGGCTTCACTGAAGGTGGTATATAATGATCGCATTATTGGACACAAACGTTATCGTCCGCTTTTTGGTATCAGATCAATCTCCCAAATATAAAAACCTCTATTCGTTTTTTAAATCCCTGGAATATGGAAAAATGAAGGTTGAACTAAAGCTGATCGTTCTGTTTCAGGTTCTTTTTGTTCTAAAAAGCTTCTACAAAGTGCCAAAAGATCAAATTGCAAAGGGTATAACCGATCTTCTCAAATACAAAGGAATTGTCATTAAAAATAAAACGATGATTCGCCGTATGATGGAAATGTGGTACAATAAAAAATTGGATATTGTTGACTGCTATCTGATTGCCATATTGGAAAGTGATTCACAGAATCTACTTTATAGTTACGATCGCGATTTCGACAAGTTCAACATTAACCGAAAGGAGCCTTGATTTATTATCGCCAATTTACTGGTGTTTTTAAATGAATTTGATGATTCCTCAGATAGTATAATACTCCCCAAAAACTGGACAGTTGTTTAAGGTGTAAAATGAGTATATCCTGATCAACAAAAAGGAGGCTCATCAATGGGTAAAATTCGAAAAAATTACAGTGCATCATTCAAAGCTAAAGTAGCGCTTGAAACGGTTAAAAAGGAAAAGACGATTTCTCAACTATCTAGTGAATATGGAGTTCATTCAAATCAAATAAATCAATGGCGAAAGCGTCTATTAGAAGAATTGCCCGATATATTTTCAAAAAAGCGTCAAAAAAAAGAAAAAGACGCTGAAGAATTCCAGGCGGAGCTTTACCAACAAATCGGCCAATTAAAGGTCGAATTGGACTGGCTAAAAAAAAAATCTAACCTTCTCAATTGATATAAAGCGTCAATACATTGAGCCGAATCATTCTTTGATACCGGTAATGCGCCAGTGTGATCTTTTGGGAATAAACAGATCAACCTATTACTATCAATCCTGCAAAGATGAGAGCTATAACCTGGCTCTCATGCGATTGATAGACGAAGAATATACCCGATATCCGTTCTACGGTGTTGAAAAAATGACGGCCGTATTAAAGCGACAAGGGCACACTGTTAATCCTAAACGAATAAGACGTTTGATGCGGCTTATGGGACTTGAAGCTATATATCCAAAACCAAATTTGAGCAAAGCATCAAAAGAGCATAAAATTTATCCATACTTGCTGCGAGGCGTTTCCATTGAGCAAGTTGACCAGGTGTGGTCAACGGATATTACCTATATCCGTTTGAATTCAGGTTTTATCTATCTTGTAGCAGTGATAGACTGGTTTAGTCGGTATGTCCTGAGCTACGAATTTTCAACCACATTGGATAAGGATTTTTGTATAAAAGCCTTACAGGGTGCCTTAAAAATTGCAAAACCTAAGATTTTTAACACGGATCAAGGCAGTCAGTTTACCAGTGATGCCTTTACCGGCGTTTTAAAAAAAGCCGATGTGAAGATCAGCATGGACGGCCGGGGCCGTGCTCTGGATAACATTTTCGTAGAGCGCCTTTGGCGTACCGTGAAATATGAACGTGTTTATCTTCACAATTATGAGACCGTCAGGGAGGCTATTCAAAACATTGGAGAATATTTTGGCTTTTACAATAATGAACGACTCCATCAATCTTTGGATTACCAGACCCCGGCAGAGATATATTTTAAAACTTTTCCAGGGTAATTTCAGAACCACTTTGTATAATTAATTAGAATACCATTAAGTCGTATTGATATTATAAAAAATGTTTCCTGCTGCAAACAAGATAAAAGCGTACTATCCAACACATAATCAGTTGGTAGTAGAGTTTGTTTGAATATTGCATAACGCTAATCAAATATATAGCGTATTTTTAGGATGATTTTTTGAATAGCGTTGCACTTAATTCAACATACTATATGTTTTGGAGGTAAAAAAATGAGAGGAGGAAAACGTGCAGGGGCTGGTCGAAAAAAGAAACCAGACCATTTGAAACGAGAGCTTGTGACAATTAGATTACCACAGTGGATGATTTCACAGCTCAAGAGGAATGGTCAAATTGGTTATTTAATTGAGAGTCAATTGGCGAAAAAAGATTTTTTGAATTTGCCGGATGATTACGAAATTGATAGTTAAGATCGGACAAATTAAAGGAAGTAACAGGCAAGATTTATCAGCAATGGTGATCAATGTGAGGTTGTAAAAATAATATATTTTGGTGAATGCCCTATTCAACGTGCGGCATAAGTTATAAACATATTAATATTGAATTTTAACAGTATGTTAATGAGATACAAAAAAGTTATAAACATTTTATCAATAAGTTATGAACATTTTAGAATGGTATTATTGATTTATTAAATCAATTAGTTAAGTTGTTTATGAACATTTTTATGATAAACAGAAACATATTTTTTTTATTTACTATTATTTTTTTAATTTTCAGGATTATTTATAGCTCAAAAGCGCACCTTAAAAAACCTTGTTTTTTGTCTTGACAATGGGGAGTACCTTAGTCAGCGAAAAATCCTCATCTTTTTTAAGAAGCGAAAAATCAAGAACTTCAGAAAATCGATCAAGACCATATAATATTCTTAATGCAGATCCCCCATAAAAAGCGGCTTTCTCAAAAAATTTTGATCGCCAGAGGCCAAGCAGGGCTATTTCCTGGATAATCTCCTTTAGCGCATTTTCATAGTCATTTATGCTTTTGCAATTATACCGATCAAGCATTATACCTACTGCATCATTCATTTCATTTCCTTCAAAAAATGATAAAAAAGATTTACATTATGTCCATAGAGGCCGCCCAGCTTTTCAACTTTCCCCAGATTCAAATCTGTAAGAGCTTCCATGTCTAATCTCAAATTTTCAGACAGATATTTTTCTATTTGAGATTCATCGGTCATCTTATCCAAAAAATAGAGAATGTCTGAAAGCGCCTTTTCCCTGGTGGCTATTAAGATTGAATGATATTTGTCAACATCACAAAGAGTAATGCCATAAGAGTAAATTGAAGGGTTTATATATCTGTAGGAGAAAATGCCGATGGGTGTATTAAAAGATTTATTTCTTTTGTTTGTCACATTGGTAATTATTTCTACACGTTCAGGAATAAGATCGTAAAAAGAAAGAGCATACTCAAGTGAAATATATGAAGGGCCGTAAATCAGATTAGCAAGTGTTTCCTTTGAATAAGGTTCGCGCGCCAGTTCAGGGCCAAATACGTAAAGCCCTTTTTTGACGCGTATGATTTTACCTTTTTTCAGAAGATCATTTATCTTGATACGTGGATTCTTGTATTTATAAAGCGCATGCTTAATAAAATTATAATCAAATTCTTCAATTAAAGACAAATTTCTCAGGGCGGGGAGCATTACAAATACCTCCAGTATGTTATTATTTTACGAACTTACTGGTTGTACGTCAAGCATTGATTCAGTATATAGACTGTCACATAATTCATTTCACAAGGATAGAGCGAGGAGATAATACTATAGCGTGTCCCGTAAATCTTGATACTCGTAGAAAGCAACTTGTGACGCATGTTTACTGCCAAAAATTTGCATAACCAGTATCAAGACTTCCGAAACGTGCTATAATCGTATATCTCCGACTGATAACGCAGTGAAATTATTTATGTGACGGTCTATAGCGGATACAGCAGAGCCCGGGAACGAGGACGGGTTTATAAAATAATAGGTGTCATTTTTAGCAAAACCAAATACCCGGGCAAAACAGACGTTCCGTATTTCCCCCTGAAAACCAGTGGCGAATAACAATAATATATGTTATCTTAAAAAATTCAACTATAGATTTCGTCCACGTTTTTTAGCGAGGAGGCGACATTTGCCTGAATTTACCCATATAGATAAAGAAGGCCGTGTCAGAATGGTCGATGTTACGGATAAGGAGCATAGCCAGCGCGTTGCCGTTGCGCAGGGAGTGGTTTCTATGAATCCGGAGACATTTGAAAAGATACGCGATCAGTCTGTAAAAAAGGGGAATGTTCTTGAAACGGCCAGGATTGCCGGTATTATGGCCGCAAAAAAGACCAGCGAACTTATACCCATGTGTCATCCCCTGTTAATTTCACATGTTTCGGTCGATTTTTGTCCTGATAAAGCAATAAATTCAATCAGGATAGAAGCTTTGGCGCGGGTTACAGGTCAGACCGGGGTGGAGATGGAGGCCCTGACCGCTGTTTCCGTTGCCGCTTTAACAATTTACGATATGTGTAAATCCTACGACAGAAAGATGACTATTTCCGATATATTACTTCTGGAAAAATCAGGCGGTAAAAGCGGAAAATTTGTCAGACCCACCCCGTAAATAACATGGAATCAGAAAAAATAATTATCAGGGGCGCTAAACAGCACAACCTGAAAAATATTGATGTAGAAATGCCGCGTAACAAGCTGATAGTGGTGACAGGCTTGTCCGGCTCAGGCAAATCAACCCTGGCATTCGACACTCTTTACGCTGAAGGACAGCGCAGGTATGTGGAATCCCTTTCAACTTACGCCCGTCAATTCCTCGAGCGGCTCGACAAGCCGGACGTTGAAATGATAGAGGGGCTCTCTCCGGCAATTGCCATAGAACAGAAAACCGCTAGTCACAACCCCAGATCGACGGTGGGGACGGTTACCGAAATTTACGATTATCTTCGGCTTCTTTTTTCCAGAATCGGTATTCCCCACTGTTATAAATGCGGGATGCCGATTACTTCCCAAACTCTGGATCAGCTTATAGACCGTATAATGTCACTGCCTGAAAGAACCAGGATAATTATTATGGCGCCTTTGGTTTCCGGACGGAAAGGCTCCCATGAAAAGCTTGTTCAACAGCTTAAAAAAGAGGGTTTTGCAAGGGTTCGCATCGATGGAAAAATATTGGAAATCGAAGAGGTAGGTAAGCTGAATAAGAACAAGAAGCATTTTATAGATGTTGTTGTGGATCGCCTTGTTCTAAAAGAAAGTATAATAAACCGCCTGACCGATTCGCTTGAACTGGCCCTGGCCCAATCCGGCGGCCTTGTAACTATAGATGTTCTCAATGCTAAACCGATGCTGTTCAGTGAAAAAGCAGCCTGCATTAAATGCAACATTAGTTACCCGGAATTTACTCCGGCCGCTTTTTCATTTAATTCTCCCCTTGGCGCCTGCCCCAAATGCGACGGCCTCGGCACCACAACGGAATTTGATCCTGATCTTGTCATACCGAATCAGGCTCTTTCTTTAAGAGAGGGTGCCGTAGATTTATGGGCCAACAGGAATTCAGTCCACTTTATCGAATTCCTGGATGCTCTTACCGGCCATTACGGCGTCGATATCTACACGCCTTATAAGGATCTTCCCGATTCTTTTAAAGAGGTACTTCTTTACGGGTCTAAAGATGAACAGATAAGTTTTTACTTTGAACGTAATAATCGTCGTTTCACCTACAAAAAAACATTCGAAGGTATTATACCGCGAATAGAGCGCATATATCTTGAAACGGATTCATATCAATCAAGAGAGGAAGTAAAACGATATATGAATTTTCGGCCCTGCCCTGAATGCGGGGGTGAAAGATTAAACCGGATTTCCAGATCTGTAAAGTTGGCAGACTTTACCATATCGGATATTACTGCGCTTTCAGTGGAAAAAGCTTATTCTTTTTTTAAAAATCTCAGGCTGACAGCCAAACAGGAAGTAATAGCCAGGCGGATTTTAAAAGAAATAATCGAGCGTCTGGGATTTCTGAAAAATGTAGGACTCTCTTATTTGACCCTGGACAGGTCGGCATCGACTCTTTCAGGAGGTGAAAGCCAGAGAATCCGCCTGGCAACCCAGATAGGTTCAAAATTGACCGGGGTCCTTTATGTGCTTGATGAACCAAGCATAGGGCTGCATCAGAGAGATAATCAGAGACTCTTACAAACACTTGCCAGGATGCGCGATCTTGGCAATACGGTTCTTGTCGTGGAGCATGATGAAGAGACAATCCTCGCTGCGGATTATGTCATAGATATGGGACCGGGCGCAGGCATAAAAGGCGGTGAGGTGGTTTTTGCAGGAACTGCTGAAGAGTTGCTGCAGGACGATAATTCATTAACAGGCCGCTATCTTTCAGGAAAACAATTTATAAAAATTCCTGCCGAACGTCGTACCGGCAACGGCCAAAAACTTATAATAAACGGCGCATCAGGTAATAATCTCAAAAATATTGATACTGAATTTCCTCTTGGATGTTTTATTTGTATAACAGGAGTATCAGGTTCAGGCAAATCGACTCTTCTCCTTGAAACTCTTAATAATATTCTTGCCCGGAAACTTTATTACGCAAGGATTCCTGCTGCTCCCCACACTGAAGTTTTCGGCCTTGAACATGTGGACAAAGTTGTCAATATAGATCAGTCTCCCATAGGCAGAACCCCCCGCTCCAACCCTGGAACATATACAGGGGCTTTTACTTTTATAAGGGAACTTTTTTCCAAAACACCAGAGTCAAGAATGCGGGGATACAAGCCCGGACGTTTCAGTTTTAATGTAAAAGGCGGACGGTGCGAAGCATGCAAGGGTGACGGTATTATCAAGATAGAAATGCATTTTTTGCCGGATGTTTATGTTGCCTGCGATGTTTGCCATGGGAAAAGGTATAACCGGGAAACCCTTGAAATCCGGTACAAAGGGAAAAATATTTCCGAAATACTTGATATGACTGTTAACCAGGCATTGAATTTTTTTAAAAGCATAAAGACCATCAGTCTGAAACTTGAAACCCTGGTTGATGTGGGACTTGGATATATACACATCGGCCAGCCTGCCACAACCCTTTCCGGAGGCGAAGCCCAGCGTGTTAAACTATCAAAAGAACTCAGCAAAAGAGGCACCGGCAGAACAGTTTATATTCTTGACGAACCGACAACAGGTCTTCACATAGATGATATAAAAAAGCTTTTAAATGTGCTTAACAGGTTAGTTGAATCAGGAAATACAATTATTGTGATCGAGCACAATCTGGATGTAATTAAAACCGCTGATTATATAATAGATCTTGGCCCCGAAGGCGGTGATGAAGGAGGATATATTGTTGCTTGCGGCACGCCTGAAGATATAGTCATGGTCAATGAATCCTATACCGGGAAGTACTTGAAAAAAGCCTTAGGGTTCGCACAAAAATAAATTAGCAATTTTAAGTGTTGAGGCGCCTGGCTGGCAAGGCGCGAAAGCGTAGGAATATCAAGATATTTCTACGCTTTCGTAACGCAGCCAGGCGGGATGCATCGACGCTTAAAATGTAAAGTTATTTTTGCGCGAGCCCTTAGGGTAAATAAAGGGGTCAGACCTACACATTTGACAAAAATTAGGGGGACGTCCCTCATCCCGTCCCAAATTAAAATGGCTTGACCTATATCAATATTTGGCTTAATTTGGCTTGCATGGTATCTAAATTTATAAGCAGAGAGGTTTCTGATTTTGCTTTTTCCGGTGAATGGCTTGGCGGAGCCATGCTTTTTATCGCCGGCGCTCGCCAGTGTGGAAAAACCTCTCTGACCCGCAAGTTTCTTGATGAAAAAAAGTGTTCTTCCCTTTATTTTAACTTGGACGTTGAAAAAATAAGAAGAAGATACCGTAATGATCCCGATTTTATTATAAAAGAAGCATCCAGGCTTGAAATAAAAAAGCCGTATGTGGTTTTAGATGAAATACATAAGCTGACCAGGTGGAAAAATATTCTGAAAGGGCTTTTCGATGAATTCAATCAAGCCATAAATATAATTGTCACCGGCAGCGCTCGTCTTGATCTTTTCAGAAGGAGCGGGGATTCTCTTGCCGGACGTTATACTCTTGTTAATCTTTTTCCTTTTTCGTTTAGAGAATGGGCACAGATAACAGGCGCTTCATTTCCATGGCTGCATGAAGAAGAAGACTGGAAGGATCCTGCCGCTGCCTTTAGCAAAAAGCTTTCAGGAACATCACCGGTTTTTAAGGATATCGCTGGGGCCTATCTTACATTCGGTCCTTTTCCGGCTCCTCTTATATCAGGATCGATGCAGCGTTCCCGGAAATGGCACAGAGATTATATCTCATTGCTTATAAGGGAAGATTTGAGGGATCTTTCCGGTATTCGTGAACTTGACCGTGTTTCACACCTTGTTGAACTTTTGCCCGATAGAATTGGCTCACCTCTTTCTCTCAGAAGTCTGGCAGGAGATTTGGAAGCCAATCATTCAACAGTAAAAAACTGGCTGCTTGCTTTGCAAAAGCTGTATCTTCTCTGGCCCCTTCGTCCCCATTCCGCCAAATTTCAGCGTACTATCAGAAAAGAGCCCAAGTGGTATTTTTTAAACTGGATTTATGCAGGTAATGAAGGCAGCAGATTTGAAAACATGATTGCAACTTCGTTGTATCGTTTTGTTGTAAGTTTAAGCGACAGGGGCTGGCCTGAAGTCAAACTTCACTACTTAAAGACATATGATAAAAAAGAAATTAATTTCATACTTTTTTTAAATAAAAAACCGATTCTTGCTGTTGAATCCAAAATCATGTCCAAAAATATTCCACCCCAGCTTATACAACTACGGCATAATTATGGCGTGGATTTCCCGATAGTGCAAGTTGTCAACCAGCCTGGAGTTCTGCTAAAAAAAGGACTGAACGAATATATTGCCGGATATGACAGGTTGTTGTTTGTTTTATAAGGGGGTAGGCGGGGACGTCCATAAATAAGTAAATAACGTATCCTATTCAAATTCCGGGGTAGAATTTTATGATATCAATAAATATTATTATAACTTACTGTTTTTATTAATGCTCATAATTTAATTTTTAAGATTAAACAGCGTTTACCCCGAAATTTGAATAGGATACTAAATAACTTTGTTGAAGACTTGAGTTTCTTACTTATGGACGTCTCCTCCCCTCTTCCCCAGTTTCAGAGTGCCGGTGACATTCCAGTTGATAATATATACCAAATATGTATAATAATTATACCATGAGCTTTGAATTTGACCAGAAAAAATCGGATACTAACAAAATCAAGCATGGGATTGATTTTGTTGAGGCTCAAGAGCTTTTGAATGATGTTGATTTATTGGAGATCCCAGCAAAAACAATCGATGAATCGCGCTTCTTGGTCATTGGTAAAATAGGCGAAAAGCACTGGGCTGGGATTACCACTTATCGAAATAATAATATTCGAATTATCTCAGCACGGCGTGCCAGAGATGAGGAGATTGAGCTTTATGAAAGCTGAAGAATTAGATAAAAAGTTTGATGAAGGAAAAAGTATTTTAAAGAATTTTGACTTCTCAAAAGCAAGACGGCTGAACCAGGAGCAAAAAAGGGTTAATGTCGATTTTCCTATATGGATGATTCAGTCTTTAGATAAAGAAGCTAAACGTCTTGGCGTCCCTCGGCAATCCATTATTAAAATTTGGCTGGCGGAGAGATTGAACAAAACAGCCACCATATAGGAGGCAACGGGTGCTACCCATTAAGGGCGAGGAATGTGGGATGTCCAGGGAATTAGGGGGAAGGATCACTGATTATAATTCCAGCGGTTAGGGTTCGCACAAAAATAAGTTAGCAATTTTAAGTGTTGAGGCGCCTGGCTGGCAAGGCACGTAAAGCGTAGGAATATCAAGATATTTCTACGCTTTCGTAACGCAGCCAGGCAGGATGCATCGGAATCTTTCCATCCGGGTTAAAAATTCATTGATTTGACTTCTTTCCCCATACCGGCTTGGCCATGATAATAATTTTTCAATAAAACCCTTGCTTTTTTAAAAGATAAACCATAATTTAACCTTGTGTTTTAAATAAAGCTCTAAGCAGGTCTATGTTGGTATTGAATTGTGAAGCGATTTATTGATCAGGAACTCAAAAAATGGAAAAAAGCCGGGCGCCGAAAACCTCTCATTGTCCGTGGCGCCAGACAGGTCGGAAAAACTTATTCTGTGAGACAGTTCGGGAAAGATTACTTTGAGGCCCTTGCAATTGTGGATCTGGAACGTAATCCGGACTGGCATCGCATTTTTGAGGGCAATCTGCACCCGAAACGTATTTGTGCGGATTTAGAAATCGTGTTGCAGCAGAAGATAGTTTCAGGCAAAACGCTTCTTTTTATTGACGAAATCCAGGCTTGCCCAAGGGCGATTACGGCTCTTCGCTATTTCTATGAGGAATTGCCTGATCTGCATGTGATTGCAGCCGGTTCGCTACTTGAATTTGCCATGAAGAATATTTCTTTTCCGGTAGGCAGAGTACAATTTTCCAGACTTCACCCCTTGTGTTTTGCCGAATATCTTCAGGCAACCGGCAATAATGAAGCTTCAAATATCGTTCTTGGCTCTCCACGAACTGTTTCGCAAACAATTCATGAATTTCTTTGTGAAGAACTCCGCCGGTATTTTTTTGTAGGCGGGATGCCCGAAAGCATACTCGCTTATGTTGAAACCGGGTCAATACGGGAATCTTTCGAGGTGCAGGCGGAGATCTGCGATACCTATCGGCTGGACTTCTCGAAATATAGTCCGCAAGCCGATAAATATTGTCTCAATGCTGTGCTTACAACAGTAGCGCAAAGTGTTGGACAACAGATAAAGTATTCCAGGCTTGCCGATAGTTACTCAAATCCAACTCTGAAAAAAGCCTTTAACTTGCTCTGCCTTGCAAACGTTATCAGGAAAGTCCCTTCGGTTGATCCGTCCGGACTGCCTTTGGGGGCTGCTGCCTCTGCAAAGATTTTTAAAACGCTGATGGTTGATATTGGTCTTATGAGACATCTTACTGGCATGCCGGTAAAGGTTGAATACAGGAAAGCGGATTTGCTCAACATCTATCGCGGAGCTGTGGCGGAACAGTTTGTCGGACAGGAAATGGCATTATCTCAGAAAGAGAATCTTTATTACTGGTCGAGACGGGCAAAGAGCAGTTCGGCAGAAGTGGATTACGTGGCAGTTATTGACGGCAGAATACATCCTGTAGAAGTAAAAAGCGGAGCTTCCGGCAGGTTGAAAAGCCTGCATCTCTTCCTGGAAAAGTATAAAAACTCTCCAAAAGGCATTGTGTTTTCAATGCGGCCTTATGCTGAACCAATAGAAAAAAAAATCGTGTTTATGCCGTTGTATTTTGCCTTTTCAGCTACGCGGGGAAGTAATAGCTGAGTGAAAATTTTACTGCAAGATACTGGACGTTTTCATCGTTTGCATGATACGAAAACAGAAGATAGGAAAACGTTGTTGAAAAATTATACATTCTTATTTCTCCGCAACAGTTGGGCTATTCCCGAAGTTGACACGCCTAACTGCCTTGCTGTTTCGGCTAATGAGACGCCATATTTATTTACTAATTTTACTGTAAGCTCTTTTCTGATATTTGGTAAGGGCCTTCGACGACTGCCTGATCGAAGCATGGAAACTTCTATCTTTTCCTGTTTACATAGCTTTTCTATTTCTTCCTTGATACAGTTTTGTAAATTTTTGGCCGGCAGCTGATATTTGACTTTTTCTTCTGCCTGATTGATCAATTCTGATACAAATTTTCCGCTGCCGAGTATTCTTGCATCACCTTTCTCTTTAACACTACTCTTTCTCAAGGCTTTTACAACCGACCATCCTCCCATTGATCGTATTAATCCGCCCCCTGTCAGATCAGGCCTTTTTCCCTGGGTAATCCCTTTTTTAATAAAGTTACGGTATGATTTCCTTGCTTCTCTATCTTCCTTTCCAAACCACTTTAAAACATAGTCTCTGTCATGCCAATCGTTTTCCCGGCGATTCATCACAACTGAATGCCCACACCATTTGTAATTATCAAGCTTTTGCAGTGATTCAACAATAACAGATCTCAATGGATTTAAATGAATATACCGCACAAGCTCTTTGAAATATGGATCTTCTTCACAAATGATTGATTTATATCGATTTTGAAACAAATGTCCATATCGCTTGTGTCTCCTGTTGTATGATATGGCATAACCTGAAAGAAATCGACGCATAAATGTCGGCAAACCTGTTTTCCCGCTGCGGAGTAAAATATGCGCGTGATTGGTCATTAGTGCCCACGCATAGATAGCTGTGTTTGTATCTATTGCTATTGCGCCCATTCGGGATACAAAATTTTCTCGATCATTGTCATCATCAACGATCTTGCGTCTATCAATACCCCTGACTATTACATGATGCAATGTCCCAGGTGCATCCAGTCTTGCCCCTCGCGGCATTTTTTTCCTCCATACTATTATTTATAACGTTACCCTTTCTTCCTTATCTGTCATGATTTTTCATTAATACATATATCTGTTTTGTATAATTTGTCAACAACGTCCCCTATGCCTTATAACTTAAACTACAATATAAGTTATTTACTTAGACGTTGACGTCCTAACTTATCCTAATTTTTATTCAATATTTCATTTTTGTATTGAACCCTGATGCTATTGTGAAACCTTTCAGTTGCTATTTTCTTGATCTTTTTATCATGGAAATTTTTTAACCAAGAATTAAAATTTCTAAAAATATCTATCACTGAAGTTTCAGAATATGAAATTAATGTGAAATATATTTCGATATAGTTCTCTTCCTGGCTATATTTATCTTCTAATTCTTTAGATATTTTTATGTTTCCAACGGTTTCATCTTCAATATATATTCCAAAACAAATTCCATCTTCTTCAAGAGTATCTCCATCTGTAGAGTATTGAAAATATAATATAACACCTTTTTCTTCAAACGGCAGGTTGTATGTCTGCCAACCTTCTTCCTCTTCTTCTCTTTTTACTTTTCCCCACATTCTCATATCAATAATATTTTCAAAAAGTTCTTTTATATCTTCCGGATTAGGACTTTCAGGAATCAAATCATCAATTTCAAGCTGATTATACCATTCTTCACAAATTTTATAATTTCTCTTTAAAATGCAATTGATAACTTGTTTTGCGCCATCATTATTTTTGATTTCTTCCTTTAAATCATTTTTTAAATCTAACCATTCTGAACCACAGAAAGACGCACCCAATAGATATTCTTTTAAAGTATTTTTATTTAACTCTTTATTTTTTAAATATTTTTTCCACCATTCTATTTCTTTCTCCTCATCTTTCTTCTTCTCAAATTTCTGATTTAACGGATTTAATTTTTTTGATGGAGCATCATTTTGATCAATGCGATTTAATGAATATGGCCAGGCCCTGAAGTTCCCATTTGAATTATACCAATCTTTCAATTCCGACCTAATATTTCTCTTATTATAAATATAGCTTTGGGGACAAATATGATCCCAATCAAAGGCTCTGTTTGTATCATCTAAATTGTAATCCTCAATTTCATGAAACCATTCGGATAAAGCACACCTTTGAGCATAAAGTATGATATCTTTGTTGAAAAACATTTTTTTGATAAAGTTACCATAATCTGAGTCATAAATTTTTGCAGATACCAAATTTGTAATATTTGTTTTACCTGAAGAAATTAATTTTTTTATTAATTTCTTCAGTTCTTTTAACTTCGGAAATGGCGTAAGTATTTCATATCCACTATCCTCTAACATGGCACGTTGAACAGTTTCATTTGACCAGAATCTTTCCGTATCTAAATTTTTAACACAAGGCCAAATATTATTAAGCAGCTTCCCATGATCTCTCTGTTTCTCACCTCTGCCCAACCATGCAAATAAAGTAATCATTCCTAAAACAGCAGGTTTACGGCCCGGTTCAATTTTGTCTTTTTTTATGAGCAAGCGGTATAAAAGCATAAACATAACTTCAGGTGCTTTATCTGCGAGTGTCGATGAAACAAATGAAGGTAAGCCATTCGGGTTATTTTTTTTATCGTAAGTCAATAACTTTTTGGTTTTTGCAATATGATCAATATCTATAAAATTCTCTGTAATAAACTTTACAAATTCTCCCTTTCCATCTCTCATGTTTCGCTGAAATTGTTTTGGTTTAACTCTCATACTGATAGAGTCTGTATCCCACGATCTGTTTTTGTCGGCAATATTATTAAACAGACGAAATGCTATAGTAATAAACCTCGGAGGTTTAAAAAAACCTTTGCATTTTTCCTCTATTTGATTCTGTAATTCATGTTCTATTTGCGCTTCCAAGATAGAATAATTCAGTTCTTCTCCGCTTAAAGGTGTTCCACCGGAATTCAGTCTGATAAACAGATTTTCAATTTCGTCAACATTTCTGTCTTCAACATTTTTTTGTCCATTTGCATCTGTTTCGTTGTTATATACGTCATCATCCGATTTAAGTTTTTCTGATTTTTTGTTTTCGCCGTTTTGTGATATTATAATATTATTATTTTCAGCATTATATAATTTTTGTAAATCAAGCAGCAATAACGGAATTTTCTGCTCAGCAAGCATTTTCTTAACATCATTAAAAATATCTTCAATCGAATAAAACTTTGTTTTTTTCTCATCTCTTTTTTTTATAACATTTAACCCTTTGCCTTTCTTCCATTCATTAATTTCTTTCTTTAAATCATCGATTTTTTCAGCTTCTTTTTTTAAATTATCATTTTTTGCAGCATTGAGAAATAATCCAAAAGGAATCGGGGCATAAGAATCATATGGCCAAAATTCTTTTAACGATTTTCGCAAATAATCGTAGCCTTCTATTTTATAATAATGCATTGCCTTTGCTATATTATGCGCCTCCAATGTCTTTTGATTTTCTTGTCTTCTATACCCCCATGGATGTGATTTCGTAATAACTCGAAACAGATATTTCCTATTGTCATTTTTGGACGCTGGTTTTGCAAGATCAATAAAAACCATAATGTTTTCAGTCGATGTTTTAAAAATTTCATTATTGGTTACTGGATTTTTATTATCATTAAGAGGACTATAAAATCCCAAACAAATTGCTGAAGCTCTTTGCTGTCCATCTAATAATTCATAGTTTTTTTGCGAATTGTTTTTTTTAGACAATACAAAAGAGCCGACAGGATAGCCTCTTAATAACGAATCCCAAAGATTTTCAATTTGATATGGTTTCCAAACAAACCCCCTTTGAACTGTTGGCAATGAAATTGTATTATTTATTGTTTTTTCCACGACATCACTTAATTTGAAGGAATCAGCCGTTTCAGCCATTTTTTAAGCTCCTTTAAGATTATATAAATTATTCTGTTACCAATTTCTCCATCCTATAATCATAGGCATATAGCAATTACCATGCCACCATTTATGACCTATCAATCCAACTCATCCAGCCCAACAGTTTGCCCCAAAATCCCGCCTTTCAAAATCCGAAGAATCAAACCATATACGAACCCGGCAGCAATAACCGCCGGATGCCTGACAACCTAAAACCCAACAACCTTCCTGCCGGACTGAAGGTTCTTGATGTGAGCTTCTTCTTTGAGTGCGGCAACAAATTGGCTGTGGCTCAATTTCTTTTTTGGATAAAATGCAAGCTGGTCGCGCACGGTTTTGAAGTCACCGGGAGTCAAATTCTCAAGCTTCCTGATCTGTTTTTCGGTTTCTGGATCAGGGAGACTTTTAAGCAGAGACAGCAGCAGTTTATTATAAAAAATTATATTCCCGTCCGGTGCCAAGTATTTAAACTCAATTTTGTGGTTAAATCGCCTGATCGAGGCCGGGTCCAGATCTTCAAGCTGATTGGTGGTACATATCAAGATGCCCCGGAACCTTTCCATCCTGGTTAAAAATTCATTGGTTTGACTCGTTTCCCAGGAACGTACGGCTCGTTTGCGGCTGAAGAGGATAGAGTCGGCCTCGTCAATGATGAGAATCGCGTCTTCTGCCTCGGCCTCTTCAAAGGCCAGCCTGATGTTTTTTTCCGATTCGCCTACGTATTTATCAAGAATATCGCTGAGCCTTTTACAGATAACCTCACGGTCAAGCCGTTCTCCAATATAGCGAGCCAGTTCACTCTTGCCGGCACCGGGAGGGCCGTAAAAAAGCAGGTTCATATTGCTGATATTCTCTCCACCTGTGCTTCGCAGGTGTTGATCGAATGCTTCAAGACAGAGCATCAGTGAATCAGGGTCATCTGAGATATTAAGCCCCTCCAGGGAATAACTTTTTTCAATCCTTTCCTTGTTGAGCGGAGGCTGCCCGTCATTGATCAGGCTCTGGTAGGCCTCCAGTCCAAGCCTGACGGCTCTGTGAAACT
The DNA here is from genome assembly GCF_028752835.1 of Desulfosarcina sp. BuS5. Taxonomy (NCBI): domain Bacteria; kingdom Pseudomonadati; phylum Thermodesulfobacteriota; class Desulfobacteria; order Desulfobacterales; family Desulfosarcinaceae; genus Desulfosarcina; species Desulfosarcina sp. BuS5. Next base: position 3,589,949 of record NZ_CP087952.1, on the reverse strand, counting down.
CATTTTTAGAGCCGGGCGCTGTTTCCCTGGCTTTTTTTACAGTAAGGTCAATTACCCCGGCATTGGCATTATACTTTTGGGCATAAGCATTTATTCCCTCGGCATTAAAAAAACGTTTGCACTTGTTGTTTTTGATAATATTGCACCAGAGCTGTGCCCGCTGGCGTTTGTTAAAAGGCTTGAAATGCAGGCTGAAAGCGAATCTCCGCAGCACGGATTTATCAATACCGTCGATCCTGTTTGTTATCCAGATTAAACGCAGCCCCGGCTGTTCCAGGAGCTCGTTCAACCAGCCCTTGTCCTGTGTTTCACCCCGTGAAAACCATGCATTATAAGTATTCAGAAGATTATCGGCTTCATCAACAATAATCAGCGACCCTTCCCCTGAATTTGTCATGTTTATGCAGGCCACAATGGAAGATCGTCTTGATTCCGCTTTATTATTATCTTTCCTGGCGATTTCGTAGGCCGGAATATCCAGCTCTTGCGCTAAGCGTTTGGCAAAGCTTGTTTTGCCTGTACCTGGAGCTCCATATAAAAGCAGATGGGTAGATGATTTCGGTTTTTGCTTCATGATATTGAGGATATGTTTCATTTTGGCATCCTCAATCATAAAATGATTTAAAGGAACAGGCGAGCGCTCTGCTGATGAATAAAAATTTTCCCTAAGGGTTCGCTGATCTGGATTTTGAAAAAAACAAATAAAATCATCATGAAGATTTATATCGTATTTGTCGGTTTCAAGTATTCCGGATTTGCTTAACTGACCGTTTAAGACGCTGTTTAAAATGGATCGATCCAGGTTGAGAATATTGCTCAAATATTTTCTGCCGGCAAACTTGGTGCAGTTTAAGTGAGAATCAAAAAAAGCTTCCGGCGCTTCATAAGTTTCGATGGCAAAAAGGAATATGCAAAGTTCGATATCGGCCTTGTTCAGCTTGAACATTTCCTGTAATTTACAGATATTTTTTTCGATTTCGGATTTTCCCCTGTATTTCAAATCATTATCTCTTTGATTAATCAAAGCACAGATAAACTCTTTGAGTTGCCGAAGCTCGGCGACAGAGAGTCTTTTTAGCATTTCCATGGCAACCCGGGCGTAATCGTCATAGTCTCCTGCTGTTTCGGCAAGTTCTTCAAGATATTCGGCATGCCGCTGGTCATCAAAAAAATCGAGCAGGAAATTTCCCATTGCTTCCATTTTCGGGCCGGCTATCCAGCAGATTATTGCCATTGTCTCCAGATCAAGTATCAAACAGCGCTCCAGGTGGCGTTTGAGATATGTCAGGCACCTTCGAATTATAAAGCAGTCGGTTTTATCGTAATCCGGATTAATCCCGGTGGTTGTCAAATTGATGCTTCCGCTACCACCCAGCCATTGTTTTTGTAAAGAGTTTCTATTCATTTCTTGCCCTCCTTTTTTTATTGTTTAAAACTATTATACTATGCTACCATTCCATATAACGGAACGGCTTTGCAGTTTTTTAAAAGGGCATAATATGAAAAAAAAACAAAAGGTTGAAAGGGATCAGGCTGCCAGGGCGATCAAACTTTTTGCAAAACTTTTATTTGCCGGCCGGCCGCATTCACTGACCGAACTGGCAAAAACGCTGAGATGCTCAAAACAGACTATCCTGAGGCTGGTCGATGTTATTGAAAATTCGTACAGCGTCTATGTGGAACTGTCTAAAAAGGGAAACCGGAATTATTATCAGATCAAAAAGAACCAGCGGCTGCCGACCCTCAATTTAACTGAAAGTGAGCTCCGGACCCTGTTCATCTGCTCCGTCTTTTCCAAACATTTGCTGGGGAATGATTTTTTTGACGAGGCAACCCGGGCGCTGGAAAAAAGCATTGCTCACTTGCCGCGGCAAAAAGAATTTTCACCGGAGCTTTATGGTGTCTTTGCTCCCGGAAGCATTGATTATACGCCCCATCAGAAGACGATGCGGCTCCTTGCCACGGCTATGGAAAACAAAAAAGTATGCAAGCTGACCTATAGAAATTTAGTGGAGGCCGGTTCAAAAACATTTTACATAAAACCGCTAAAAATTTTTTCAAGCAAGGATACGGTTTATCTCCATGCTCAAATGGCAAAGGCTCCCGGGAAAAAATATATGGAACCTGAATTTGACCCGCTCCTTGCGATTCACAGGATCAAAAAAATCGAAGTCACGGGTCGGGTTTTTGAATTTCCTGAAGACTATGATTTTGAAAAAGTGTTTAACCGGAATTTCGGGATAATCAAGGAAGAGACTTTTAAAGTGACGGTTGAATTTTCAGGATCAGCCGGGGCCTATGTTTTAGAACGGATCTGGAGTCCTGACCAAAAAATCGTCAAAAAAAGAAACGGCAACCTTCAACTGACATTCAGCGCATCATCCGAACCTGAAACAATCGCATGGATTCTTTCTTTTGGGAAAAGCGCTGAATTGATCAAGCCTCGAAAACTTGTGAAAAAAATTAAAATTGAACTCAAAACTATGGTTGATTTATATAGATTTTCAGATAATTATCGATTTTAAAATTTGGCACAAGGCCAGAGGGAGTAGGGGTTCAAAATCTTGAACCCCTACTCCGACGACCGATAACGCAGTGAAATTAATTATGTGGAAATCTATATTTCACTTCCATCAAAAACAGACCATGCGGCGGAGCGGTTGCGCCCGCGAGATTACGATCCTTTGAGAGAAATATTTTTTTAAAATCACCGGGAGTAATTTTTTCGAGTCCCACGTCCACAAGTGTTCCCACAATATTTCGCACCATGAATCTCAAAAAACCGTCGCCTTCAATTCTGAACTTCAGGTAACCGTTTTCCCGTTTTGCAAGACCGGCCTTCAAAACGGTTCTTATACTGTCTGATCTTGGGCTGCCTGCCCCTTCGAATGCTTGAAAATCATGCCGTCCGAGTATGTGAAGGATCGCCGATTGCATGGCGGATTCATTAAGTTTTTTTTGTATGAACCAGGAATAGTTTCGATCAATAGCAGAAGGGATTTTACGGTTCAGGATTCTATAATTATAAATTTTACTCGTTACATTATATCTGGCATGAAACTTACTATCAACAATAAGACAATCTTTGATTATAATATCCCTGGATAGAATGCTGTCGAGACCTTTTCGAAAATTTTCAGGTTCAATATTTTTATCGCAAAGAAAATTGGCTACCTGGCCCATAGCGTGAACACCGGCATCTGTCCTGCCGGAACCTGTAATCGCAATCCGGTCCCCGGTCATTCGAAGCAACGCCTTTTCAATTTCACCCTGAATAGTGCGGCAGTTTTTTTGGCGTTGCCATCCGTGATAGGCGATCCCGTCATATTCTATAATTATTTTAAAGTTTTTCAGCATATTTGTTATATCTATCTTAGTTCTTTAGTACCTTACTTCTGAAGCCCTGTCATAAAAAACAAGAAAATTATAATGAAAATTTAGCTACAAATTTTGTAGGTGGTCAACTTGATATTTGTAAATACAATGAGTTTGGCTGGGGTAGGGGCAGAATCTATTTCTGCCCCTGTATCTTTGGCTTTAGACATAATATTTATCTTCCTGCCATTTCAGTGGATTATTTCGGATGTATTCCGCAATTTGATAATACGATTTTTCATTACGGATGATATGTTCGTAATAATTGCGCTGCCAAATTCGTTTTTCAAAAGGCGGCATAATATTTAGTTTTACCATTTTTATGTATTCAATTGTTGTATGCCGTTTAAATGATTGCACAATTTCGGGTATGGCTGGGGTAGGGGCAGAATCTATTTCTGCCCCTGTATCTTTGGCGGATATGGAATCCGCCCCTACGGTGGTGATTTCAATGATTCCGTGAATATGGTTTGGCATAATGACAAATTCATGCAATTGAATATTGTGGAAATCATTCGGTATTCCGTTCCAAATCCGATGGACCATTATTCCGCATCATTCAATATTAGGATGGGGCGGATATGGAATCCGCCCCTACTGTTTTCAATATTACCTAATAATTTTGATCGGTTTTGGGTGCAAATGGTGATAAAATACAATCCCGGTTGGGAATAATCATATCTTTTCAACCGAATGGATCGGCGGTGGTGGATGTCCGAATTGTATTTTGCCATTTTGTTTTACCTTTGTTTTCCATTGCGACACGCCCTGACTTGGGTTGCGGGCATAGCCCGCCTTAGGTACAAATACAATTATTAATATAAAATTGACAAATTCAAGTTTACTTTGATAATATTTATTCGTTTTTAAGAAATTATTCCGTTTATACTCCTATGTGGAGGAAAATAAAAATCGGAGATTTTATTTATAAATTAGGAAATATTTATGCATAAAAATAATAACACAAAAACTCAACATATCCTGGTTTTTCAGCAAAACGGCAGCGGAAAAAGCAAGATAAGAGGTATCAGGAAATATGGTGGCGATCTTTTCAGGCTGGAGACTTGCTCCATTGATGAAGATCTTCCTCCGGTCGTGGACGACTCTTCCGGATATCTGCCGGATGATATAAAGGCGGATCTGGTTCTTGATTATCTAAAACATCTTGATCTTTCCCACGATCTGGCAAGAATGTGTATGAAAAAAAATATTCCTGTTGTCAGTCCCGGGAAAAAAATGCGCTTACCGGGAGTCTTTATACCTCCTACCTGATGTTGGCTTTCCAGGCAGGTCTGCCTGGGAACCTATGGTGAAAAATTCGGCGCGCCTGAATTCACAGTTAAGGTGTCTGATGGTAAATTTGTTGATATTACCATAAAAAGAGGAGCTCCCTGCGGAGCAACCTGGGATGCTATCCGGCGAGTGCTGAATATGCAGGTTGAAGAAGGAATAATCAGAATGGGCATTGAAGCACAGTTTTTCTGCACTGCCGACCCGGCCGGATGGGATCCCATATACGCAAAAAGTCCAGTCCATTTGGCAGGCCAGATACATGCTGCAGCGCTTGAAAAAGCAGTTGAGGCTCAACTACCAGTTTATGATTCTGAAACTGTAAAAGTCTCGCATCAACGATAAGCTGCGTAATATATTCTGGCAAAACTTCGGTGACTGTCAAATGCAATCTCGGGCAGCTTGTTATGCTCAAAAAAAGCCGCATCTATTGCATCATCGCCGGCCAACGGAGTTCCTGAATATTTTTTAACCAGATAACCCACCATCAGGATGGAACTATAATGAGAACTGGTGGTGGCTGTAACGCCAAGGAGTGTCTCAATCCGTCCCGACAGACTTGTCTCTTCTTTAAGTTCTCTCAAGGCAGCCTTTTCCGGTAATTCCCCGATTTCAATAAACCCGCCGGGCAGACACCAGTGGCCGATTTTCGGCTCAACGCTGCGCTTTACCAGCAACAACCTATCATTGTCGTCGACAAGCACAACGCATGTGGCCGGCAGCGGGTTTTCGTAGATAGGTTCATTACATTTTTCACAAAAAAGACGATCACGGCCGTCGTAAAATTTTTTTGTAAGTAATGAACCGCAAAAATGACAATTTGTTTTTTCAGGCATAATTAATCGTCAAAATCGCTATCGGGTCCCTTATCGCTTGTGATTAAAGAAGCGCGCTTTTTGATCTTTTCCTCTGTCCATTCTTCAGGAGACTCAATTCTGTTCACCCGGGGACCGGGATTGAATGAGCCGGCTTTTAGTATGGCATCCATACAGATAGGGGCTGTATCAGCGGCATTAAAAACATTTGCAAGGAGGTTATAAACAAAATCCTCTACCCTCCCGGCCATTCTTGACCTGATCTCGGCAGGCTGTCCCAGAATTTTATTTTCAAAGACTATATTCAGTTTCTTGTAATTACCACCTTTAATACCGTTGCTATCAGCATAGGAGACCATCTCGGACCAGAGTTCAGCAGTTAGTCCGTCTCCCTTAACTTTGGTAAAATTACCGTTATCATCGAGTATGGCATTACCATAATCATTAACCTCCAGACCCCAGGCAATCATCTGAAGCGCTGTTGCCACATTGGCCTTGGTGGTTCTTGTAACAGAGGCAATTTTTTTCAGTCTTTCCGAGCTGTTCCCGGAGGTGCCGTGCTGGGCGCCTGAGACTTTATATTTTTCCAAAGCATTATGAATTTCCGTTGTTAAATCAATCTGGATGCCCTGCGAGCTCGCCTCGATTCCATGGGTGGTTCCATTATTTAATGCTATCCAGTCCGGAAAAATATTATGAGCATTTAGACCCTGTATAAGAAAAAGAGCCTCTTTGACAGTTGAGAGCCCGGCCTTCCCTTTTATTTCACCGACTTCCGTCTCAAGGCCCGCCCATTCCGGCACCATTGGATTTAATGCAATATTGGCAAGCAGATTTAGGTCATCGGGCTGATGCGACGCATCTATGGCAATGGATGTAATGCCTGCGTCAAACATTGAAGGAATCTCCGTTCTTGCTTTTTGCACATCTTCATCATTCTTTATTCCATAATGATCAGCATGTATGGCCACAGGAACTGTAATATCAAGCTGGTTGCAGACCGCATCAACAATCATTGCCATGTTCCAGTAGTTTACGGCACAGTACGCGCTGGCCCCGCCTTCCGACTTTGCTATTTCAATAATTACAGCGGCATTGGCCCTCTGAGCAGCCTGCAAGGCTCCCTGTAAAACAAGCCGGCTTCTGGCGTTCGCCGCTATTGTCATAGCATTGCCTTTTATGATCATCGCCCTGTCTATAAATTTGCCGCTGACTATAAGAGCCCTGGAGTTGGGGAACAGTTTCACCACATTCGGCGGACGTCCGACTTTGAGTGCATTATCAAAATCTTTTGAATTTACAACTGATTGACCAGACATATATTACCTCCCATTTTTCAAAGATCTCTTTTAACCAATGAATTTCTTGCCAATTATAAATTTTTTAAATATTATAGCCGGCTATAACAGATATTGATAAAACTTGTATGATATTTTAAATTGATATGCAAATAAATTCATAGATCTACTGATGATTTTTTCCCCAGAATATAAACAAAGAAGAATAAATATGTATCATTTTATGCTGGTTTTTATTGTAACCCTGTTTTCGTGCTATGGTTGCAGCGGCAATGACTATACAATTATTGCCGGCAATACAATGGGGACAAGCTATCATATAAAAATTTTTTCAAGATCGTTCAATAATGTTTCAAGGCTAAAAAATAAAATAAATCAACGTCTTGATGAGATAAATCAGAGCATGTCAACTTATATCGGCGAAAGTGAAATCAGCAGGTTTAACCGCTCCAGGGCATCGGGGGAAAAAAATTATATTTCAGATGACTTCTTTAATGTAATGAAAATTGCCGAAAAAATTTATCATATTACCGACGGAGCATGGGATGGCACTGTTAAGCCTCTTGTGCATCTTTGGGGGTTCGATGATTCAACAATAACAGGATCGGTTCCTGAACAGAAATCGATAGAAAAAGCATTATTAAAGACAGGTTTTAATAAAATAGAAGTTTCAGAAAAAAAATTTATAGTGAAAAATGAGGCTCAAGTCACTTTGGATCTTGCTTCAATTGCAAAGGGTTATGCTGTAGATCAGATAGGGCAAGTTATCAAAAATCACGGTATTTCTGATTTTATAGTGGAGATCGGGGGGGAGGTTTACGCGTCGGGATTTAAAAAAAATGACAAAAAGTGGCAAATCGGCATCAACACCCCTGAAAAAAATGCCGGGTTTGAAAAAGTGTACAAAAAAATATCTCTAATAAACAAAGCCCTTGCAACCAGCGGTGATTACCGGCAATTTTTTGAAACTAAGGGAATCCGCTATTCTCATGTTATTAATCCAAGAACAGGATACCCAGTGAGCAACGGAGTGGTAAGCGTTTCAATCCTGGCGGATGAATGCATCCTGGCAGACGGACTTGCAACCGCCGTTATGGTAATGGGAATGGAAAAAGGGCTTGAACTTATCAACAGTTTAGACGGAGTGGAATGCCTTATTATTATCCGCGAAGATGACGGTTCATTCTCCGACTATGCCACAAGCGGTTTTATTACATCATGAGCGCTGAGATATAGATTTCCAACTGAAGAAAAAAGTTCCTGGATTTTTTATAACTCCATCAACGTTATGCAGTCAGACTTTTCAAAGCTTCTCTGAATTTGTCGTTAATTTGAAGTGTCATCTCAGCCGCTTCCCGGATCATTGCGCAGGCCTGATCAAGATTATTATCTTTTGCTTTTTCAGACCAATCCTTATATGTTTCGGCATGATCGTCATTATGCTTGATCCAGTGTTCAAGCAGTTTGACCATCTTTTCATCAAAAGAGAGACTGCTTTGCGAATCATGATTATGGTGATGTCCGTGATCGTGTGTATGGCTCATTTATCTACTCCTTTTTTCACATCATACATTCGAAATCCTGAATTGTAAAAATACATCCATAAGGCAAGATAGTCAATTAGAATTAACCTTCTTCAAGTATTCATACCCACAATGAGTTTAAACAAAAGATATATTGTTTTTATAATAATAATTATTACAGGATGTTTAGCAGGTGTGACCATAGGCGTTTTTTTAGCCATTACACGCGACCTTCCCCAGATAAAATCTCTTGAGACCTACAGGCCGTCCGCAGTTACCAGAATATATTCATCTGATAATATACTCCTTGCGGAACTGTTTGCGGAAAAAAGAGATCCCGTGCCCATAGAAGATATACCAGCTTTCCTGAAAGAAGCGCTCGTAGCGACTGAAGACCGAAATTTCTATAATCATATAGGAATAGATCTGAAAGGTATAATGCGCGCCATAATCAAGGATATAATGGCAGGTAAGTTTGTGGAAGGCGCCAGCACAATAACCCAGCAATTGACAAAAACACTCTTCCTTACTCCCAGGAAGACCCTGATGCGTAAAATCAAGGAAGCTTTATTGGCGTTGCAGCTTGAGAGGCGCTATACAAAAAATGAAATTCTCGAACTATACTTAAATCAAGTCTACTTTGGAAGCGGAGCTTACGGAGTGGAATCTGCAGCAAGGATTTTTTTCGAAAAATCAGTGAAAGAACTCAACCTTGCAGAGAGCGCCCTGATTGCAGGAATGCCCAAGGCTCCATCTGTATATTCTCCTCTGATTAATCCGGAACTTGCCATCAAGCGCAGAAATATCGTCTTAAAGCAGATGCTTCAAACTGATATAATAAACAAAAAGGCTTATAAAAACGCTATAAAAGAAGCTATGCATCCGGCAGCATCTGATCTTAAATCAGTTAAGGCTCCGTATTTTATAGGGTATATAAAAAAAATTCTGGAAAAAAATTTAAGCTCATCCATTCTTTACAAAGGCGGGCTTCGTATAACAACAACTCTTGCATATAATCTGCAGCAAAATGCCGAACATGCTGTTGCGCGTGGCCTCTCCGCACTTGAAAACAGGATGATAATAAACGGTATCAAGGAGCCGGCTCCCCAGGCCGCGCTCGTAGCCCTTGATGTCCGTACCGGGGGAATCTTGGCCATGGTTGGAGGAAAAGATTTTTATAAAAGCCCGTTTAACAGGGCCACATCTGCAAAAAGGCAGCCAGGTTCGGCATTCAAGCCGGTGATATATGCGCTTGCCATTGAACGGGGGTTCAGTCAAAACAGCATGATACTTGATGCGCCGGTTTTTTTTAAAGGTGTCGACAGGGACTGGAAACCGGAAAATTTTTCAAAAGATTACAAGGGAGAAATTACCTTTAGAAAGGCGCTTGCCCTTTCCAAAAATATACCTGCAGTGAGGCTGATGAAAAAACTGGGACCTTCCTCAGTTGTACAGTTTGCTCATTCTATGGGCATTGAATCATATATGCCGGCTGATCTTTCCTTGGCGCTCGGGACATCGGAAACAACCCTGCTTAATTTAACTTCCGTTTATGCGGTATTTCCCAATAAGGGCAACATGATCAAACCTTATGGAGTGATTGAAGTTTCCGACAGCAGTGGGCGAATCATCATGAGAGCGAAACCAAAAAAAAATGCCGCCATGTCGCGTGCCGGAGCAGCCATAATAACAGATATGCTCAGGGCGGTAGTCACAGAAGGCACCGGTAAAAAAGCAAAAAAACTAAGCCGACCGGTTGGCGGCAAAACCGGCACCACCAATAATTACAAAGACGCTCTGTTTATAGGTTTTTCTCCAACTGTTGCGGCAGGTGTGTGGGTTGGTCAGGACCGGATGGTTAATTTAGGCAAGGGAGAAACCGGGGCAAGAGCCGCTCTTCCAATATGGATAGATTTCATGGAGAAAATTCTGGAAGAAAGCCCTGCCTATTATTTTGATATGCCTGATGATGTGGTAAGGCTTTATATGGATACAGTTACAGGTGATATAAAATCCGAAGCAGAGCCAGGAACTGTAAGCTCTCTTTTTATAAAAAAATAGGGCAGAACCGGATATTGTTACGGGTTATTTCACTTCAGGCCTTTTGGAGGCAAGCCTTTTGATTCCTCTCTGTACGCTCCTTTGCAAACCTTCGTGCTCCAGATAATTAGCGCCTGGAACAGCATATGAAATCAAGATTTTATGATATTCATCAGCGAGTTTGTTGTTCCTCGTCATTATTTCAGCCATCGCCTCAGGCGCCCCCCAGCCTATACCGCCGGACTCGTCATTAAGGCTCCACATAAGCCGGCGCATAATAACACGCGCAGATTCAATGTCATGGACTGCGAGCCTGGAAACAACAATACCAATCGCAGTTACAGCCCGCTGTTGTATTTTTTCATCGGTGCTGTATAGTAAAGAGATAAATTGATTTACTACTTTCCTTGCAGGAAATCTGCTTATCTCTTCAACTGCTTTATCAAAATCATCCCGGCGGAGCAGTTCCCGAACTTTTTTTATTTTTCTGTAGCTGTTCCGCATTGTTATTTTAAAACTCCCTTTTGTGTTAACACTGCTGAATCAGGTGCCGGTATATGGTTATTTTAATCTTCTTTTACGAAATCAGACTTACCGGCTCCGCAGACAGGACACTCCCAGCCATCCGGCAGATCTTCAAATTTTGTCCCGGGGTCTACATCGTTGTCAGGATCTCCCTCGGCCGGGTTATAAACATAGCCACATAATTCGCATACATACTTAGACATAAAAAAACCTCCTTAATAAAGAATGTTAATCTTCTTGTTTGGTAAAAAACTTCTTTGGTACATAAAACCTTAGGATTCGTTCAAGAATAACTTCACATTTTTGCATCTCATCTTCAGTCTGAGAGGGCTGAAAAATGTATTGTGGAATTATGCCCCGATTTTAGCTGCGATTTCCTTCCCGTAATCCTGGGCCATCGCGATGCCTCCGCTAAGATAGCTGGATTTAAGTCTTAAAGAGCCGCTGACCATATTCATTTTATAAATATTTTTCATGGTGTCATAGATGCGGTCGGGGGCTTCACCACTCCACCCAAAGGCGCCGAAAGATCCCCCGACCTTACCCTCCAGATCGGCTTTTTCGGCCAGGAACAGAAAAGTTTTCATAGTATTAATCATATCGCCGTGATAGGTTGCAGATCCAAATACGTATGCATCGTAGCCGGCAAGGTCCCCTTCCTTTTTAATATCTTTTACATCAGCCATTGTTACATCAACCGCCGCGATACGCAGACCTTCGGCAACAAGCTCGCCGATGGCTTTTGTCTGACCGGCCCTGGTTGAATAAATAATAATCGCTTTTGACATTCCGTATTCTCCTTTATTGTTGTTTTAAAGCAACAAGCTTGTTGCTGAGTAGTTTTATGTGTGCCATTTCCTCTTTAATAATCTGATCAATCTTTTCTTTTCCAAGGTCATCCGGAACAAGATCCTTCATTCCAAGATAAAATACTATAGAGTCTTTCTCGGCTAACAGGGCTTCCTTCAGTATTTTTTCCATGGATGTAACGTCGATCTCCTTTTCGAAAAATATCCGTATATCCGCCAAGGCACGAAGATAAAGAGCGGCTTCGCCGTCAGGATCAAAGACGGTCGGCGCATTTTCATCTTTCGAAAGCTGAGTTCTTAGAGACGCGAAGGTTTTTTGATGCTGATCTTCCATTTGGGCAAGATCGAGAAGAAGATCTTTGTTTGAAGACTCTGCGATTTCTTCAGCAGCCTTTCTATAGAATTTAGCGCCGTTTTTTTCGATCTGTTCAGCCATTTCAAATATTTCGTCCATGTTAAAATCGTATCCCATTTTACCTCTCCCTGATTAATAGTTTACGCCAGGCAGCTCAAAGTATGCATAGCGCTTCAATTTTTTTTGTTTCATCTTCATTTTCAGGTGTGAATTCAACAAGATTTTTTTCAATATTGATTTTCATGGGAATTCTCCTTTTTAAAAAATTGTTATTTTTTGTGTTATTGCTCATAACATCAAGAAATGTGCCATGAAATTTTATTATGCTGTATATACCTGTTATTTTTTCATGCTACTGAATAATACCATGTATATCTGCACGGTTATAGTTTGCACGAGGAGTAGTCGGGGAAATTTATTTTGCGAATAAGCAGAGGTGATTTAAGAAGCGCATGTATCATAAATGCCGCAAGAGACACTTCTGTCTCACAATACAGTACGCAACAATCAAAAATTACTAACTTCTTATGAATATTGATTTAAATAGTTTCATGTTTTTAAAATTTTTTTTATTATCCATTTTAATATTTCTTTTTCCTGGATTTCTGTCTCCGGGCTGGTATCAATTTTTATATCACTAAACCGGATTTCAGCACGGGCCATACTCTTATGTCCGCCGGCCGGCCCCATATCTCCGAAAGCTTTTTGAGCTGTATGACCAGCATCCCTGCCAAAGCCGTCATTTCTGAAAATGACAACCAGCTTTTTATTATAAATACCGGAAACAATGCTCCAGCTCACCGAACTTACTCTCATGAAAAAGTCAGCTATAAGCACACAGACGTCGGGATTTATCACTTTGCCAAGATGCGCAAAAACCTTTCTTTTTTTAATTACTTTATGCTCCAGGGCTTTTGAAAAGTATTTAAGAAATTCAGGTTTTATATCCGCCTGTTCGATTCTTGTAGCCATATGAAGGTTGGCATGTTGGTACAAAAACTGAAACGCACGTATGTCTTCAATTATGGTTTTACGAACAAAATTATTTGTATCTGTTTTAATGGCATAATAGAGGCCTGTGGCAAGCTTGGCAGAAGGGGTTATCTTGGCCGCCTTTAAATATTCAACCATAATTGTTGCAGTTGCGCCGTATTCAGGCCGAATATCTGAAAAATTGATCCCGCTGGAGGAAACCGGGTGATGATCAATTACAACATCCGGTTTGACCTGGCGGAAACTCTCATTGTGCTCAGGCTGTGAATCCACAATCACAAAACGATCAAATTCGCTTAAATGAATTTTATGAAAATTGATTAAATCCAGGCCTAAAATCCTCACCAACAAAATATTATCAGGACGCTTAATCACGTTGATATTGGTTATGGTAACTTCCGAGACTTTCCGCCATAGCAGCCTTTTGACAGCCATTGCGCTTGCAATGGCATCAGGATCGGCATTGATAAGAATAAGAACGCGATCTTTGCCTGAAAATTGTTTATAAAAGCCTTTTAGTTTTTCCGCTGCAGTTTTTGTCATTTTTGAAATATGCAGAACCTGAACTTGATACTCCGGGACCCTTTAAAAAGTACTAAATCAGATATGTTACAAATTCGTATCATGAATCAATTTAAAATAATAGTGATAAGTTCATTAAAGTTGCTGCGTTTAAGACAAACCGTATAAATTCAGTACGTCATGCGTAGAGGCGGGCATATCCGTCAAGGTGGCATAGACTTTGCCATATTTTTGTGTGAAAAGGTGAAAAAATAAATTAATATAAGGGGGCAGATATGTTACAATTTAAAGATTTAAAAAAGGATAGAAATCTTATTAATGAAATAGACTGGGAAATGACTCCCGAAGAGGCGGTAAGACTTTATCTTGAATGGGGCAATAATAGCTGGACCGGGAATAAGTACCCGGTTCGTTCAAAAAATGATGTTTCACATTATTTTGTGGTAAATACATGGAAGGAAACACCGAAAATTTTTTTAATAAAAAGAAATTCAGAGGAGGCTGAAGAGCTGGCCGAGTTTGAAATGCCTGAAGATATCAAAAAAAAATTTCTGGGCAGCAATGGACGACTTAAAGGTGTTTATTCGCTTGAAGGATATGTGAAAAAGTGGTTACAAAAGGAACTTGGACGTATATAATAAAAAATGAATATTATTTTAAAGGAAATTTAAAATGAATAATCTTGATGCGATTTTTTCACCTGAGTCTGTAGCTGTTGTGGGGGCGTCATCCAAACCGGGAAAGGTCGGTCATGATATTTTCAAAAATATCCTTTGGGGAGGTTACACCGGCACCCTTTATCCTGTAAACCCGAAAGCAAAATCAATTTTGTGCGTAAAAGCACTGCCCGGTCTGCTGAATATAGAAGACAAGGTTGATCTTGCAATGCTGATTATTCCTCCAAAACTGATCATAAAGGCTGTGGAAGACTGCATTAAAAAAGGCGTAAAAGGAATAGTGGTTGTCTCTGCCGGATTTCGTGAGGTTGGAAAGGAAGGCCTTGAAATAGAAAACAGGATTGCCGCTATGTGCAGGGCGGCAGGTATACGCCTTGTGGGCCCAAACTGCCTGGGTGTTATTAATCCCCATTCATCAATCAGGATGAATGCAAGTTTTGCTGCGAGAATGCCTGCCGTCGGAAATATATCTTTTATTTCCCAAAGCGGCGCTTTATGCACGGCTGTTCTGGATTTTGCCGACGACAGAGGGTTTGGATTTTCCAAATTTATATCAATCGGCAACAAGGCCGATGTGGATGAATTTGATCTTTTGAGATACTATCATAATGATCCTGACACTGATGTAATAATGATGTATATAGAAGAGCTGAGGCTTTGCGGTCAGGAGTTTATCGATGAAATCAAAGAAATAACTTCCGGAAATAACCCTACTCCTATCCTTGTTATAAAATCCGGAAAAACATCTGCCGGAGCAGCCGCCGCATCATCCCATACCGGCGCAATAGCCGGGACGGAGGCTGTATATGATGCCATTTTTGAAGAAGCGGGAATTATCCGGGTGGATACAGTAAACGAGCTTTTTGATTATGCTGAAGCTTTTATTCCAAAAAAAATTCCACGCAGCAACAGTATAGCAATTGTAACCAATGCAGGAGGCCCCGGTATTGTTGCCACGGATATGACAGAATCAGCAGGACTTAAACTGGCAAAGCTGGGGAAGGAAACTGTCAATGCACTTAAAAGCCATCTCCCGGCAACTGCAAACACTCATAACCCAATAGACGTTATCGGTGATGCATCAATGGAAAGATATGAAAAGGCGCTTGATGCGGTCATAAAGGATGAAAATGTTGACGGCGCCATGGTTATTCTTACTCCCCAGTCCATGACGGATGTCACGGGAACTGCAGAAGCTGTTGTTAAAATTGCAAAGCGTACTTCAAAGCCGGTTGTATGCAGTTTTATGGGAATATTTGATGTTTCGGCAGGAGTTAAAATATTGCAGCAGCATCATATCCCCACCTACACTTTTCCGGAAAATGCAGCCAAAGCCCTTGGAATTTTAAACACCCGTTCCAAATGGCTGAACAGGCAAATCCTTGCGCAGTATGAGTTTAAACATGCTAAAGAAAAGGCCGGGGAAATTATTAAAGGCTGCTTTAATAGAAAACAGATGTATCTTGGAGAGCTGGATGGCCTGGAAGTTTTAAAAAGCTATGGCTTTACTACACTAACCACAATCCTGGCCAAAGATGAAGAAGAAGCTGCAAAAACAGCGGATCGTATAGGTTATCCGGTTGTTATGAAAATAGTCTCTCCACAGATAATCCATAAATCTGATGCCGGGGGAGTAAAAGTCGGTCTGAAAAATGAAGATGAAGCAAGGAGAGCCTTCAGGGATATTGTTAAAAGTGCAAATGCGTTTAATCCTGATGCGGCAATCGATGGCGTGCTTGTACAGGAAATGGCCCGGCCGGGACATGAAGTGATTCTTGGAATGAACAGGTACCCGGTTTTCGGTCCGCTTATCATGTTCGGAATGGGTGGAATATTTGTTGAAATATTCAAGGATGTCGTCTTCAGGATAGCCCCTATTGGCAGGAATAACGCCCGAACTATGGTAAAAAGCGTAAAAGTTTTTCCCATGCTTGATGGCTTCAGGGGCACCCCCAAAGCTGATATTGAAGCGCTTCAGCAAATGATTGTCAGCCTTTCCGATCTTGTATTGGATAACCCCGAGATACGGGAACTTGATATAAACCCTCTGCTTGTACATGAAGATGGACAGGGAGTTACGGTTGCGGATGTACGAATTATTTTATCAGAACCGGACCCTGAGTGTGCCCTTGCAAAAAACTGCTGATAAAATATCATATATATTTTTCAGACGCTCACGCAGATTTACTTTTTACATTGTTTTACCATAATATCAAACAATTGATAAATGACACGACAATAGATTTTTCCTATTAAAACCGGCCTTACTATCGTTATTTCAATCTTTACAAATCGTAAATTCCGTTTTATATTCCACCTTCCTTATTTTTCATACTTAAATCAAAAAGTATCTTGTCATTGCGATGGAAAGCAATCTCGTGCGCATGGGATTGCTTTGCCGGACTTATTTGCCCGGGCCGCCAATTTTTGAGCGACCCCTTATCATAAATTTAAATTATTTTCAGGAGGAAAAAATTTGAAACGAGTTTTATGTAATTCATTTGTTTTATTATTTCTGTTATTCATTATAATCAATACATTGTGCATTCCCACTTTTGCCGCTGAAAAAAGTTCGGAAATTGAGTTATTAAAAATCAGGTTGCAACAGATAGAAGAGATGAAAAACATAGAGCTTGATGAACTCAAAAAAAGAATCGAGGCGCTTGAAAAGGAAAATAAACAACAAGCGGAAAAAGTTAAAGAGGTTGGAGAACTTAAACAGAGTGTCGGCAACCTGGAAAACAAGCTGGAAAAAAATGAACAAATTTTGAGCGGGATTTCCGGTTTGGTAACAGATCATAAGCTGAAGTTAGGCTTGAAAACCCAGTCCTGGTATCAGTTTGTTGAAGACGGCACGAAGGACGGCGATAAAGATTTACATGATTTTATGTTCCGCAGGTTTTATTTTTCATTAAAGGGAGAGGTAATTCCGAACCTCGGTTTTTTCGGCCATATTGCTGCTGACAGAATCGGACAGGACGGCTTGAATAATTCCGGCATGGGTTTAGGATCTGGAATAGCCGTAAGAGACGCCTGGATCTACTATAATTTTGACGAAGCCTTTAAAGTACAGATGGGAAGAATGTATATCCCTTTTACCAGATCTTTTGGAACCGAATCGACCTTTGCCCTTCTCACGCTGGATCTTCCATTTACCCAGGGAGGTATAAGAGGAGCCCCGTTCTTTACAAGCAAAGTAGGCAGGGACGATGGAATAGTCTTTTGGGGAAATCCCTTGAATGGAAAATTACAGTACAGACTTGGCATATCAGAGGGTGTTGAAAACGATGA
The DNA here is from genome assembly GCF_028752835.1 of Desulfosarcina sp. BuS5. Taxonomy (NCBI): domain Bacteria; kingdom Pseudomonadati; phylum Thermodesulfobacteriota; class Desulfobacteria; order Desulfobacterales; family Desulfosarcinaceae; genus Desulfosarcina; species Desulfosarcina sp. BuS5. Next base: position 3,572,436 of record NZ_CP087952.1, on the reverse strand, counting down.
CAACCCGGATGATAGCCTGAGATATGCAGGCAGGGTATCATTTAATCTCCTTGAACCCGAGACATCCTGGTTCAACAAGGGTACCTACCTGGGGAAAAAGAAGGTCCTGGCGATAGGCGGCGGCTGTGATTACCAGAAAGACCTTACACTGGATGATAAGAAAGATCAGAACAACCTCGGCTGGACAATAGATCTCTTTTTTGATCATCCGGTGGGATGCGGAGCTATAACTGCGGAAGCCGCATATATTGATGAAAAAAATGTAACCCAGGAATTAAAATATAGCTGGCTCGCAGAGGGAGACGACGCGCAGATCTATTATATCCAGGGAGGCTATCTTTTGCCGGGCAATATCGGCCCTGGAAGGCTCCAGCCCTATTTTCGTTACGAGCGGCTGAATGTCGAGCATCGTCCGGATACCTCCTTTCCCAGCATTGGTCTAAATTATTTTCTTAAAGGACATAATGCCAAGATTACTCTTGACTGGACCATGATCAATCAAAAGAAAGATTTCAATGCTGCCGACAGTTACAGTGGAGACGACCAGAACCTGATTACCTTGCAGGTAGCTGCCGGTTTTTAAACTGCATTTTCAAAAATGAGAAGGGAGGATGAACTTTTGGGCCATATAAAAAATATATTCAGCAGCATATATGGAATTATAAGTGTGGGGGCTTTGATCGGTATCTTGGCAGCTCTCCTTCAAAAGCTTGGCAACCCTGGAAATATGGGGATTTGTGTAGCCTGTTTTGAGAGGGATATTGCAGGCGCAACAGGACTGCACCGGGCGGCAGTTGTCCAATATATACGCCCGGAAATCATAGGTTTTGTTCTTGGTTCTTTGATTGCAGCATATATCTTCAAGGAATTCAAATCCAGAACAGGTTCCGCTCCGGTTGTAAGATTTGTACTGGGAGTCTTTGCCATGATAGGCGCCCTGGTCTTCCTGGGTTGTCCATGGCGGGCCCTGCTGCGGCTTTCGGCTGGTGACGGAAATGCAATATTCGGCATGGCGGGTCTCATTGCAGGCATCTGGATAGGTACTCTTTTTCTTAAAAACGGGTATAACTTGGGGCGCACGGCCAGGACATATGCTTCAGTTGGATGGCTTATGCCCTTGACCATGTTGGGTTTTTTGACACTCATGCTCATTTTTCCCCAGGTAAAGGGCGAGGCCAAAAGCGGAATCCTTTTTTACAGTCCTAAAGGACCGGGAGCGCATCATGCACCCCTTATCATATCCCTTGCAGCCGGTCTTGTCATAGGGTTTCTGGCGCAAAGGAGCCGTTTCTGTACCATGGGGGCATTCAGGGATCTTATGCTGTTCCGGCAGGCCCATCTTTTTTCAGGGCTTATTGCTTTATTGGTCTTTGCCTTTATAACCAACCTGATTGCCGGCCAGTTCCATCCCGGATTTGCGGGCCAGCCGGTGGCGCATACCATGCAGGTCTGGAACTTTGGCGGCATGGTGTTGTCTGGTCTGGCCTTTGTTCTGGCAGGGGGGTGTCCCGGACGCCAGCTTTTCCTTGCGGGAGAGGGAGATGGAGACGCAGCGGTCTTTGTGTTCGGCATGATTGTCGGAGCAGGATTTTCCCATAACTTTGGTCTCGCAAGTTCCCCAAAGGGAATAGGACCGCATGGAATTGCAGCCGTGATAATCGGACTTATTGTCTGTCTTTTTATAGGTTTTACCATGAGAAAAAAGATTGCGTAACGAGTGAGGACTTAATAATGAGTAAAATCGTTGATGCTCGAGGGTTATCATGCCCCCAACCTGTAATTATAACCATGGATGAAATCAAAAAACAAAATTCAGGGGAGATCGTTGTCCTGGTGGATACGGATACATCCAGGGAGAATGTCGGACGGGCCGCAGAAAACCAGGGGTGGCAGGTAAAAGATATTAAAGAAGAGGATGATGGGTATCGGATCACCATCATGAAGGATTAAAAATTTGGGCTTTCTAAATTTTTTCAGACTCAGCCGTTCAAAATCAACTGGCGGACAGCACGTCCAGGTTCGTGGAATCCTGGTTTTTGAGAATACCAGCGAGGTAATCCGGGCTGAAAATATTTTGAAAAAAAATGGGTGGCAGATCAAGGTGGTGGGGCCGCCGCCTGAGATCAGGACGGGGTGCGACCTGGTGATTGAATTTCCCTTGATCGAGGAACTGAACATACTCCGGTTACTTAAAGAAGCAGATGTTTCACCAATAGAAGTGGTTCCTGTTAACAACCCACTCTTAAAGCCCGTTGACCTGTTTCAGATAAAGGATTTCGGCAAGCACCTGATGGTCCGCGCTGCCAACATGAAATTGACCGTTGATAAGGAAACACTCACCATTGTAAATGTCTCGGGCGGCGGCTGTCCGGATGTTCCCTATCTTGCCTGTGAAATGGTGGGGAAATCCCTTCAAGGAGCTCCAAGCCCTAATGAAATCGGCCATACCTTGTGCGGTTATGCGCTTCAACTGTCCTGTGAGGAAATGAAACGCATATGCTTGCGGTGATAGGCACTATTCCTGATACTGCCTTTCCCATGGTAAAAGGTGAGGTTTTTCTTGAAAATGAGATGATCCGTATCCGGGATAGATCCGCCCCGGTAAACAGGGGGACGGCTGCCTTGATTGCCGCTGCTGTAAAGACATCGGAATTTCTTGGGCAAAGCTTGCCCTTCGCCTGTCTTGCAGGAGATATCGGTCTGGGAAAAGGGAGCAGACGTATTTATCAAACCCTTGTCAAAGAGATTGGCAGCGCTGAAATTACTACAATTGTTTTTCATTACCTCCAGCCGGACGTTGATTGGCATAACAAGGTTCTTTTTGCAATAGATGATATGTCAAAAAGGCCTATTTTAATAGCGGATGCAGGTTTTATGTATGCTGCCAAGATGAGCGGGCAGGCCGGAGCATATGACCTTTTCACTCCTGATATGGGGGAACTGGCCTTTCTTGCAGATGAAAAAGCCCCACATCCCTTTTATACCAGGGGCTTTATCCTTCATGAAGACAACCGCGCGTCCGAATTGATCAGCAGGGCATATGCGAATGAAAATGCAGCCAGGTATCTCCTTGTCAAGGGAAGAGAGGATTATCTGGCAGACCATGAGGGTATTCTTGCCAATGTAAAGATCCATATAAATGAGTCCATGGAGGCTATTGGAGGAACCGGGGATACGCTTACCGGGATTGTTGCAGCGTTTGTCGAATCAGGAATGAAAATCAAGGATGCCGCAATCACGGCAGCAAAAGTAAACAGATTGGCAGGGTATAATGCAAAGCCTACACCCGCTACACAGGTTACGGAGATCATAAATCATATACCATCCGCCCTTTCTGAAATCCTGCGAAATAAAAAAACAGCAGCTACTTGAGTTAAAAGGCTCACCGTTTTTTTCCTTTCACTTCATCATTATCGTGCAAACTACTTTGATTGTCTTTTAGATGGAAAAACATAATCAGCTCGCCTTTAAATAGTTATAATTATCCGTATTCACAGGCAATACAAAAAATAGAATTAATTTATTTTAAAATTATAAATGCGGTTACCCTGTGGGGATTACTCTAAACGTCTTGACAAATAACCTGCAAAAAGATAAATTAATTTGCAATATGAAATTGTAAGATTTGTTAAGTGAATAATTTGAACAAACTGTCCTATTTTTGAGATTGACACTATTTAAAAATTAATTTCCCGGATTAAGATATTTTTATCTTAAATTCCGTGGGAATTTACAAGTTTTATAAAAAAGCCACGAAGGCATTACAGTGAAAAATTTCTGTTTTAGCATTCGTGGCTTTTTTTGTTGGGAGAGAATCGTCCCGTAGCAAGGATATGCGGCTCCCTCCCTGAAATAAAGCACCCTCGGCGTGACGGACACTTTAGCTTATTGATATCACCGCGTTATTCTTCCGTCAACTTCGAGGGTATATTAATCTCGAAGTTGTTAATGGAGGATAGAAAAAGGAACAGCCAAATCTACGGCTGTAAGAGCCCTGTCCGCGATCCTCCCTGAAATTGAAGTGATCAATAACTGCTCTTTTCAGCTTGCGCCGGAAGATGAGCATGCTATAAAAAAGGTGAAAAAAGGATCGAACCCGGGCTTCTTGCCGGTGCTCACAGGGGATACTCTATATGGACGAAGTCAACCTGCTTGATGATCATGTAGTTGATCTGCTTCTGGATTCCGCAGCCATGGGCGTTAATACGATAGAGCGGGAAGGGGTCTCCTTTTCTCATGCAGCCCGGTTTACTTTGGTGGGCACCATGAATCCGGAAGAGGGTGAGCTTCGCCTGCAGCTTCTTGATCGTTTCGGTTTATGCGTTCATATAGAGGGTATCCTCGACCCTGATGCCCGTGTTACCATTATGGAGCGGAGGGTTGCTGATGATGATCCCGCGTCTTTCTGTAGTAGATGGGAAAACGATTCAAAACTGATAGTTGAAAAAATAAAAAAAGGAGTGGATCTATATCCCAGGGTAACCATCGAACGCGCCCTTCTACTGGAAATTGCTAATTACTGCATAGACGTTGGAGTCGACGGGCATAGAGGAGATATTATAATGCTGAAAACAGCCAAAATCCTTGCAGCATTCGACGAAAGAGAAAAAGTAGTTAAAAAAGATATCGAAAAAGCAGCCGAACTCGCCCTGCCTAACCGCGTGCGGCGTCAGCCGCTGCAAGACATTGTGGTTGACATAAACAGCGCAAATAGGGGACGTCCATTTGTAAATAAATAACTTGACATTGCGTGCCTGATTTTATATTTTTTTCCTATGCCAAGACTTGCCCGATTAGATCCTCCTGGGGTTATACATCACGTTATTATTCGTGGAATAGAGAGCCGTAAAATATTTCGAGATAATAAAGATCGAAACGATATGCTTGATCGCCTTTCGGTTTTGTTGCCTACCACGAATACATCGTGCTATGCTTGGGCTTTATTGTCAAATCATGCGCATTTTCTGTTCCGCTCAGGAGACCAGGGGATTTCGAATTTAATGCGGCGGCTATTAACAGGGTATGCGATTATGTTCAATCGTAGACACAAACGCCATGGTCAACTTTTTCAAAATCGTTACAAATCTATCATCTGCCAAGAGGATATATATTTAAAGGAGTTGGTTCGTTATATCCATCTAAATCCATTAAGAGCAAAGATTGTTCAAGATATTAACGGGTTGAATAGATATAAATATAGTGGGCATAGCGTCCTGATGGGGAAAAAGAATTGCGATTGGCAGGATATAAAATATGTGCTTTCCAATTTTGGAAAAAGTATATTAAAGGGAAAACAGAACTATTCTTCTTATGTGAAAGAAGGTTTAGATCAAGGAAGACGCCCTGGGTTGGTTGGTGGAGGACTAGTAAGGAGCCTTGGTGGTTGGTCTGAGATCCGGAAGTTAAGATTGAAGGGTCAAGATCGCACGAAGGGGGATGAACGGATACTTGGGGATGGCGATTTTGTGATGGATGTTTTATCCAAAGCAAATGAGCGGATAGATCGCCGCTATAAATTAAAGAGTCTTGGATATACTATCGAAAGTCTTGAGCAAAGAGTTTTAGAGCTTTATCAGATTGAGAAAGAGGCGTTATACTCAAAAAGCAGACAAAAGGCGCGCGCGGAGGCCAGAAGTGTGTTTTGCTATTGGGCGGTACGGGAGTTGGGATTAGAAGGGACTCGTATGGCGAAGCGCTTAAACATGAGCCAGCCAGGGGTCGCCTATGCAGTTAAAAAGGGAGAAAAGATTGTTAAGACTAACAATTTTCAAATGGTTGAATAATTACTGGATTACAAATGGGCGTCCCCAGTTGGCCCCACTTAGTGAATGAGGAGATATTTAATAAATAATGAAAAAAATTGGCTTTATAGGTGCCGGTAATATGGGAGAAGCATTTATTGGTTCTATCATCAAATCAGGCATTTTCCCCCCTTCATCAATCTCGGCAAGTGATATCAATAAGGAACATTTAAAATTTTTGAAAAGCCAATATGATATTTCGGTTACGGATGACAATTTCAGGCTTTTTACAGAAAGTGATATCGTTATTCTTGCGGTAAAGCCCCAGCAGATGGTGCGGGTACTTTCCGAGATTATCGTTCAAAAAGCTTACAATGTTACCAGGCGTAAACTTGTAATTTCAATAGCAGCCGGAATTACTATCAAAAAAATCGAAGAGTTACTATATGGGCCGCTGGATGAAAACCAAAGGGGCAACCTCCCTATAATCAGGGTTATGCCCAATACCCCGGTACTTGTTTTAAAAGGGATGTCCGGTTTAAGCCCTAACCGATACGTGACCCAGGAAGAACTTGATGCGGCCAGGACTATTCTTGAAGCAACCGGAAAGGCTCTGGAATTTAGCGAAAAACTGATGGATGCCGTTACAGCCCTTTCGGGTTCAGGGCCTGCATATGTTTTTTATATGGTTGAGTCTATGATTAAAGGCGGCGTCGATGCAGGTCTTACTCCGGAGGATTCCCGCACTCTTTCCATAGCTACATTAAAAGGTGCGCTTGCGCTGATGGAGGAACTGAAGGAACTTCCTGAATCTTTACGTGCAAAAGTTACATCTCCTGGAGGTACTACTGAAGCGGCTATACAGGTAATGGAAGATGGCGGTATAAAGAAAACAATTATTAAAGCCATAGCAGCCGCTGTGCAGCGCTCCAAAAATCTTGGACAATGAGATCTTGGGAAATGAAACATTGGAGTCATATAAATACTCTCCTGAGGATCGCAATAGGTATAATCTTTGTATGGGCCAGCTATGGTAAAATACTTGACCCGGAAAGCTTCGGAGATATAATTCGAAATTACAGAATTTTGCCTGAGATTTTGATCAATCCCGTATCTGTAATCCTGCCCTGGGTTGAAGCGTTGGCAGGAATTCTGCTTATATCGGGGTTTCTTGTAACAGGAGCCTCTATGGTCATCAACCTTATGATGTTCACGTTTATTTCGGTTTTTCTGATCAATATTTATCGTGGCATAGATGTAAGCTGCGGATGTTTCAGTCTATCTATAGAGACAACCAAGAGTATGTATCGTTATTTAATCAGAGATTTTATTATTTTTTTAGCGAGTATATGGGTCTTTATTTACAAACTCAGAACTGATAAATATATCTTGTCAGATAATTACCCAATTTTAAAATTTGGCACAATGCCAGAGGGAGGAAAGCGTAAGGATCAGTGATGTAATTCTATTTCAATTCTGCGGTTTTTTGCCCTTCCCCCAGGGGTTGCATTAGAGGCTACAGGATTTTCCGGCCCCATGCCTATGGTGTCGATTTTTAGAGGGTCAATACCCTGGCCGATCAAATAGCTTTTTACGTTATTTGCTCTGAACCTTGCCAATAGTTTATTGTAGGCTTTATTGCCGGAAGAGTCGGTATACCCTTTTATTATGACTTCAGCATCAGGATATAGTAAAATTCTTTGAATGAATCTGTCTATCATCGTATAAGATTCAGGTACCAACTCATCAGAATTTTGAGAAATATTGATTGTCAACTTGTCATCCTGATAAGGTTCCGGCAATGTCTTTGCAAGGCCGGGAGGATCATCTTCTTTATTTTTATTCAGAGTGTCAGAGCTAAAGGCACTCTCTCCCATGTCGGATTCCGTCGGAACTATTTCAGCAGGCGTATCTTCAGCATCGCTTACTGAAGGAGCGGGATTTTCCTTATCGTTCATTCTATCATCAGCATTTACAATATTCGCTTTTGATTTGGCGGAATAGAGAGGTTTTCTTTCATCTTTATCGAAAAAATAATTGTATCCGCCGGCAATCAACAGCAGGATCAGCAGCGTCGCATATATAGGCACCAACCTGGCAAACTTTCTTCCGGTACCAGCAGCTCCATGGTCATTTTCCTTTTTGCTGCTTACCTTTGAGAGCGTGAGATCTTTTGCGGATTCTTTGATAATTGCGGCATCAATTGTGCCTTTTTCTTTAACAAATCCGGTTAAAAGAGCGCGATTACAAATAACATTAATACGCCGGGGATAACATTCTGAGAAGGAGATAATTTCACGGATTGCACCTGAATTGAAAAGGACCTTTTCGGTTCCGGCAACACTTAAACGAAACTGAATATAATCCTTGATATCGTTCTTTTTTAAAGGTCCTATATCATACCTGGTGGTTATTCTTTGTAATAATGCCCTGTTCCTTGTCTCCGCAAGGATTTTATTTAATTCATTCTGCCCCACAAGAAATATATTTAAAAGCTTTTTATCCTGCTTTTCTATGTTAGATAACAGGCGTATCTCTTCCAGCATTTCATGGGAGAGTCTCTGTGCTTCATCGATTATCAGAAGCACTTTTTTATCTGCCTTATTTGCCTTGTGCAGAAAATGTATAAAATGAACCAGAAAGTCACCCTTGGTAGTGAAACTTTTGCTCATCTTAAAGTTAGTCGCAAGAAAATTATAAAAATCAAGAACATCCAAACCCGGATCGGTTATTTTGGCCACAATAGTACTTTTATCCAGAGTCTCCAGAAATCCATTGATAAGCGTTGTTTTACCGGTTCCCACATCCCCGACCAGAAGTAAAAATCCACTATTGTCAAGTAGCCCATATTTTAAAATGGCAAGGGCCTCTTTGTGCGTTTCCCCAAGCCACAAGAATGCGGGATCCGGGCTTATCTGAAATGGCTTTACATTTAAATTATAATATGAAAGGTACATAATTGTTTGAAACTCGTCATTAATTTGAAATTAAATTTTAATGGTATGCTAATAGCCGAAATTTATATATCCTTTATTTCTCAAAAAATCAAATAGCAGGTTTAACAGCCATCATAACGTATAAAAAATTGTTAAAAAATGAAAAATAGAAAAATTAAAAAAGGTATCTTTCGGAATTTATTTTGTGTCATAATAATTATTTTCGCGTCAATTTGCTATGGATCTTCTAGGGATACAGATGAAATAAAAAAAATACAACCTGATCTCATAGAAAAACCTATTATTACAGAAATAAAGACTGATAATAGCGCAATTAAGCTGGATAACTCCTCAATAAGGATGAAAGCTGATATTATACTTGTTATAGACAACTCCGGCAGTATGAAAAAAAATGATCCAAAATTTATAACAAGGGATGTCGTTACCGAACTACTCAACAATACAGGTGAAGGATTTCGCCTGGGTATGCTGATATTTGATCAAAAGGCAAGACTGGTCGAACATCTTACAGATATGAACAACAAGGACGCCACGGCAAAATTTTTCAAAAGCCTCAACAACATAAATTACAAAGGCCTTTTCACTGACACTCCGGCAGGAGTGGAGCGAGCCATTTATGAACTCAAGATCCATGGCAGAGAAGATGCCATAAAAATTCTTATTCTTTTAACCGACGGTATTATAGATACGGGTAACAAGGAACGGGATGTTGAAGGAGAAATGTGGCTTAAAGATCATCTTGCCGGTGAAAGCAAAAAATTGGGGATCAAAATTTTTGGTATTGCCTTTACAGATAAGGCCGACTTCCGGCTCATTCAGATATTGGCATCAAAGACAGGCGGAGAATATTTCAGAGCCTTTGGCGCTGAAGATATTCCTGGTATATTTAAAAAGATAAATGCAATAATAACAAAATCTCAAGCCGGGGCGGAACCAGTGTCTACGGATACCCGTAAATCCGGGCTCCTTGAAAACCGACCTGTGGAGATTGAGAGCGGCAAGGAACTATCAACCCGGAACCAAACAATTCCCGATGAAAAAATAGTAGAGCCGCCACTTGACTTATCAGTGCAAAAAAAAATGAATGGAACAACAGCGGCAGAAAACAAAAAGCCCTTTACAAAATCGAGCGCCGCCGACAAGCTCTTCAAAAAACAAAATGATAGAGCGCCGATCAATTATACAGTAGTTATATTTTTTTCTATTATATTAGTCATTTTGCTGATAATCTATAAACGGCAGAAAGACAAAATCAAATCTGACTCTTTACAAGAATTACAGGGCGATAACTCCGCATATCATCCGCTTTTTCAAGCAGAGCTTATAGATGTAGATCATATAACTGCTAAAGAATCCGTATCTTTTATTTTGAACAAACAAACGGTACGCATAGGCCGGGACCCAAACAACGAGATTATCATTCCCAGGGAGTTCATATCCAGCCTGCATGCTACCATTGAATACAAAAACGGTTATTATTACCTGGAGGACTACAGAAGCACCAACGGGACCTACCTTAATAATAGAAAAATCTCACAAAATAGTCCTGCAAGACTTAAAAGCGGAGATACGATCCATTTTGCCAAATGTGAATTCCGATTCCTTATGCACGATCAGGCGCCTTATGGAGAAACCGTTATGATCCAGACTTAGGAACTGGAAATAAATAACTCAAGTCCCTTAAATTAAATAATTCGATTGATTTTTTTTCAACAAGCAGATAAAAAGCTGATATTAAGAAAAAAATTTATCTATGGATTTTCAGATAATTACTTGATTTTAGAATTTGAAACAAGGCCAGAGGGAGTATGGGTTCAAAATCTTAAACCCATACTCAGCCGACCGATAACGCATTGAAATTATTTAGTATCTGCTGAATTTCTTTTTTATGAAAGAAATGCTTTGCTATCCATAGCAGTATATGCCATTTTTTAAATTGCAGCTAAATGGTATTTTAAGCACTCTAAAAAGGATAGGAGGTATTCTGATGATAAAAAATACTTTTGAAGAAGTTCTTTCTGATGAATGGGTGAAAGCAAATATAACCAATCCAGTTCAGGAATTGGTTATTATCCGTGGGATAATTCCATGGCAAAAAATGATTACAAAGTTGTGTAAATTTTATAACACCAGTCAGGGTGCTTTTGGAAAATCTCTCAGGATGATGACAGCGATTTTGATTTGTATAAAATACTATCAATTAAGTGATAGGCAAATGGTTAAGCATATAAAAGAAAACCACTATATTCAATATTTTTGTAACATCACAAATGAGGAATTGCAAACATGCCTGGATCCGAGTTCTATATGTGTATTTCGAAAACGTATAGGTGAAGAAGGTGTTGAAATTATAGAAAAAGAAGTTTTTGAGGTTCTACGCAAAGCTGGGATAATACAGGGTGATAATGCTATGATAGATTCAAGCGTATTGAAAAATAACGTTATCTATCCAAATGATGTACATTTAATTTTTAAAGCTTTTGACAAAATGAAACAATTTGCCGTTTTGCATCAAATCTCCTTGTGGTGGGACAATAATGAAGTAAAAAAATTATGGCGAGAATTTTTTTTGAACAAAAAACAAAACCGTTTGGAATGGTTACTCAAATTTAATATATTATTTATTCCTGCTCTAAAAATATTTGATAAAAAAGTTGAATCATTAAAGACCACAAAGAAAAAACAAATAAAAGCTGACAATATGTTTGCTATTCTTACTATTCTTGAAGCACAAACCTTAGAAAAACTCGAAGGTAAAAAACAGATAAAAAACCGGATTGTATCCATTGATGAACCGGATGCCCGCCCGATTGTAAAAGGAAAAGAGCATCCGAAGTGTGAATTCGGCACAACAATGGAAATGACTTTCAATAGGGAAGGATTCATGATTACCATTGAAAATTTTATCGGTAATCCAAATGATAAAACGCTTTTTGCTGGAACACTCGAACAGTTCAAAAAACGGATGAAAGGCGAACCGGAAAATATTATTACCGACCTTGGTTACAGAAGCAATGGTAATTTTAAAATTGCAGACAATATCAGTAACGTTTTTTTGGGGCGTAAAAAAGATGTATCCGAAGAAAAACAGAGTTTTTGCTGTAAAGCCCGTTCAGCAACAGAAGGTTTCATAGCTATTGCAAAAAATATTAGAGGTTTTGGATGCAGTCTTTATAGAGGATTTGAAGGAGACCGTATATGGTCATTGCTTTGTCAAACCGCTTATAATCTTAAAAAGTTTATTCAGCTTCTAATGGGAGAAAAGATTGAAGAAAAAAAACTGATGAAACTCGGGCTGGCATAAGCCGAACAAGGATTTTATCAAAAATAGTTGATTTTAAAAAATATGCGGATAGGAGAGGTGCGTCTATAGGTGTTAACAATTTGCCGTTTTTTACCAAAATTCAATTAAAATACCACAAATGAGCTTAAAATTTTAGATTAAAATTCTCTATGATTAATATATGAACAATGCTGATATACTATGTTATTATCGAAATTCAGCGGATACTATTTATGTGGAAATCTATAAACCGAATGAGGAATTTAAATGGATGAAATCGCTAAACTTAGGAATGTAGCTATAGTAGGTCACGGTGGAGCCGGTAAAACATCTCTTGCAGAAGCTATGCTTTATAATGCCGGTGTCACAAACAGACTCGGACGCGTAGAAGATGGAAACACTGCAATGGATTTTGAGCCTGAAGAGCTTAAGCGGCAGGCAAGTTTAAGCAGTGGTTTTTATCAGTATGACTGGGCAAAAACTACAATAAGCCTTATCGATACACCGGGAGATCAAAATTTTTTTTCCGACAGCAGACTTTGCATGCAGGCCGCAGACGGAGCCGTGGTTGTAATAGATGCTGTTGACGGTGTGAAAGTCCAGACAGAGCAGGCTTGGGAATTTGCTGATGAATTTAATCTGCCTTGTATGATTTTTATCAATAAGCTGGATAGAGAGAGATCTGATTTTTTACGAACATTTAATGATGCAGCAGAATCGTTTAAGCCTAAACCTGTTGTTTTCCAGCTACCCATAGGAAAAGAAGCCGATTTTAAAGGTATTGTGGATCTTATCAGCCTGAAAGCCTTTAATTATGATGATAACGGAAAAGCCGCGCCATGCGATATACCTGCGGATATGCAGGAACAGGTTGATGCTGAAAGAGAAGCGCTTGTTGAAAATATTGCGGAATCCGATGATGAACTGCTGGAGCGATATCTTGAAGGCGAAACTCTAACTGACGATGAACTGAATACAGCCTTAAAAAAAGGCATTCTTACACGAGAGCTTGCGCCCGTCCTCTGCGGTTCGGCAACCCAAAATATCGGGATAGATCTTTTAGCTGATTTTATCGGCAACTGTATGCCTTCACCATTAGAGAAAGCTCCGGTGCTTTGCACGGATCCCGACGGGAAAGAAGAAATAGAATGTAAACCTGATCCGGATGAGCCCTTTGCGGCCTTTGTATTTAAAACAATAGCAGATCCCTATGCCGGGCGTTTAAATATATTTAAGGTAATTTCAGGCACACTGGGCGGGGACGGCAACTTTTTAAATACAAACAAGGATGCTAAAGAAAGATTCAACCAGCTTCTTATCCTGGCCGGGAAAGAACAGAAACCGATCAATCAGGCGCTGCCGGGATCAATTATCGCTGTAGCAAAATTAAAAGAAACTAAAACAGGCGACACAATCTGTGATCCTTCAAGGAAAGTTAAATTCAAGTGCGCCAAGCCTCTGCCGGCTTTAATCTCTTTTGCCGTTTCAGCCAAAAACCAGAGTGATGAAGATAAGGTATTCATAGCTCTTAACAAATTGCTTGAAGAAGATGTTGCTCTAAATCTCGACCGGAACGTTGAAACCAAGGAAATATTAATTTCCGGAAGCGGCCAGGTGCACATTGAGGCTATTACCGAAAAACTGAATAGAAAATATAATGTTGAAGTTCTGCTCAACACTCCCAAAGTACCCTACCGGGAAACCATCAAGAAAAGGGTCAGGGTGCAGGGCAAACATAAAAAACAGTCCGGTGGTCATGGTCAGTTCGGTGACTGCTGGATACAGGTGGAACCTCTGCCGAGAGGAGGAGGGTTTGAGTTTGTTGATGCAATTGTGGGTGGGGTTATCCCGAAAACTTATATTCCGGCTGTGGAAAAAGGTGTTGTTGAAGCATGTCAGAAAGGTGTCTTGGCAGGCTTTCCATGTGTCGATTTTAAGGTAACCCTTGATGACGGTTCATACCATTCTGTTGATTCATCGGAAATGTCTTTTAAAATTGCAGGTGCCCTGGCTTTCAGGACTGCAATAAAGGAGGCCAAGCCCGTACTTTTGGAACCGATAATGAAAGTAGCCGTTATAACGCCTGACGAATTTATGGGTGACATTATGGGAGATCTGAACGGCCGCCGCGGCAGAGTTTTGGGAATGGATACCAAGGGAAAAAACCAGGTCATTAACGCCAATGTTCCTCTTTCCGAATTTTTGACATATGCACCTGACCTGAGATCCATGACAGGCGGACGCGGTATGTTTACAATGGATTTTTCACACTATGATGAAGTTCCCGCCCAGATAGCCGAAAAGGTTATCGAGGAAATTAACAAAGAAAAAGAAGAGAGTTAACCTCTATGCCGGGGGCAAAGAAAAAAACTTTGCGTCCCGGCATAGCGCGCACCTTGAAGATTTCAACACTCTATATTGACCGTCAGGTATCAGATTCACCCCTGGTCAAATCGATACGCTCCCGTATTAAAGCTCCCGCCGTAGTCGTGGAAGATTCTTCCCGGGTTTATGATATTCTATCCCGTTCTGATGATCCAGTTCAAAAAGGTAAAGAAATCCTGTTTTTAACCAGAAACAAGGGAGCGTTTATCAAAGACTGCCCCGGCACCAGTTATTACACGTGCTGCGGATACAAAATTCTGCACATAGGAACATTCTGTATAATGGACTGCTCTTATTGTGTTTTGCAGTCTTATTTTCATCCACCCCTCCTGCAGTTTTTTGTCAATCATGACGAACTCCTTGCAAGTCTTGATTCTCTATTTAAAGAAAACGGAATCAACCGTATAGGAACCGGTGAGTTCACAGACAGTTTGATATGGGAATTATGCACGGATCTTTCATCAATCCTTGTGCCTAAGTTTGCCGGACAGTCGAGCTCTATCCTGGAGTTGAAAACCAAAACCACCGTCATTAATAATCTGAAAAAACTCAAGCATAACCGCAAAACAATAATATCATGGTCACTTAATACGGAAAGGATTATTCATACCGAGGAAAGGAAAACCGCCTCATTGTCCGCGCGTTTATCAGCCGCAACTCAATGTGAGTCATGGGGTTATCCCCTTTCCTTTCACTTTGATCCTGTTATTCTCTATGAAGGATGTGAAAAGGAATACAAAAATGTTTTGCAAAAACTTTTTGCAGCTGTCTCTGCCGAAAACATTGTATGGATAAGCCTGGGGACATTCCGTTTTATGCCGAATCTTAAAGCGATTACAGCCCAAAGGTTCAGGAACTCAAAAATTGTGTATGGTGAATTTATACCAGGCCTTGACGGTAAAATGAGGTATTTCAAGCCTCTGAGGCTGGAATTTTATAAAAAAATGGTCTCCTGGATCAAAGAGCTGGGGCCTGATGTTTTAGTATATTTTTGTATGGAGGATGACGATGTATGGGAAAAAGCCATAGGCTTTCTTCCATCGGAACGTGGCGGCCTGTCGCGGATGCTTGACGAAAGCGCTGTTTGTCATTGCGGCCTTAATAATTTCGTCCCTTAATAATTTTGCTTATACGCAAAAATAGTTTGACAATCCTGAAAAGCATAGTATTGGTGTTATATGCTTAAAAACAGGTATTTAACACAATATATTATTGAAGATTTTGCTAAAAAAATGGTGTTTGTCGGCGGACCGCGGCAGGTCGGTAAAACAACCCTTGCCAGAGAACTGGTGGCTGCATCTTTCAATAATGCCGCCTATTATAACTGGGACAGCCGGAACGACCGGCGCAAAATTATGCAATCCGACTGGCCGGGAAACGCCGGGTTGATTATTTTTGACGAAATCCATAAATACAAAAAATGGAAATCAATAGTAAAAGGAGAATACGACACACTTAAAGACAAATACCGGAAGCGCCCGTCTCGATATTTTATAGAAAAGGCGGTGATTCAATGACCGGACGTTATCATTATTTTCGGCTGCATCCATTTTCCCTGGCGGAATTAACCGGAAAAATCATGGTTCCACCCATTTTTACGTAAATACCGATCAGTTCCCATAACCAGGAAGATGCGTTTTCTGCTTTGGACATATTCGGCGGTTTTTCGGAGCCATTTTTAAAACAAAACTTGAGAACATTGAGAAGATGGCAGAATGAAAAAATCGACCGGCTGTTCCGTGAGAATATAAGAGATTAGGACTGGCTCAAGGCTTAATTTCGTCAGGAACTTCAGTTTAAAGAAAAGTTGAACATACCTTATTTGTATCAAGTTGTTAAAAAAAGCGGCACGGACAGATTGATCCGAGGCATGCGAGTTGTATCGGCTGACAGATTTTTTGCCGGACTTATTTAGAGCGGGAGGAAAGAAGGGGCGACCCTTACCTCATAATAAAGATATTAGAAAAAATTCCCAGCAAATAACCAGGAAAAAAGGTATTATTATCATGCCAAAGAGGGCTTTTGTTCTTAACCTTGTTTTAAAGAGGTAGGTATTGGAATAAATAAGAATTATTACTATCGAAAAAGTTGTAAGCAGGTATTTAATCCAAAAAAAAGCCATGGGGCCATGAGTAAGGGAATAAGCCATAACAGGATTAATTTCTACGGCCCCATTGTCTAAAAGAATCAGAGTCAAAACAGCATCACATATGCTGAGAAAAATAATCATAAGTATAGGAGTAAGCAGCTTGCGGTTATACCGATCAACTAAATACGCATCTTCTCTGTCCTCCCTGCGCCTGAAGGATTCTCGGTTCCCGGCAAACAGATGTTTGTTTAATATCTGCCTACGTTCCTTTCTGCGGTCCCCCCCGCTTCTACGTTCCAATATATGAAACCGATTTATATGCTTTTCCATCTCCATTTTTTTCACTGCCCCTTATCTTGTTTGTCATTCATTAATCTTAAGAATACAGCAAAAAAAATGCCACAACCATGTTGTGGCAAATCTTCTTATATTTCAACTATTTATAAATTTCCACCAGTCCTTTTTATTTTTTGATCAATGGATAAATTTTCATAATATAAGTTAATTTTTATATATTTTGGTAAATTATTTTAACTTATGCGGTATCATCCATATCTTTGATGTCAGGCTTTTTTCTTCTAAAAGTCATTTTTTGCCAAAGGCCGCCCTCAGAAAAGCAGTCCCATCCCCATCGAAGCCAGTTCAGTAGAGAAAATGCAAGCCAGAGTGACCAGAGCAACATTAAAATATGATATACAATCAGGGGAAGAGAAAGAACCCACGGGCACGGCATCGTGGAACCGATTCTATCCTGCGTCCAATGCAAATTAAAGCTGTTTGAATGATTTCCGCGGATCTGCATATCAGGAATGCCCAGCAGCCCGTTTTTTATGGCCATATATAAGCCGGACAGAGCCGCTATGGTCAGGCAGGCTATAAGCAGTTGTACTAAATTAAACTTGAACCAGTTGTCATGCTGAAAATGCTTTTTACGCAGTCCCAAAGCGAGCAGCCAGCCAACAATCATAACAGCGATAAATGCCGGAACTTGTGTCAACCCCAGCCCTAGCAAAAGCCATTGATGTGTCTTAAGAGGCGTTAAGGTTATTTTTCCAAGAGCAAAGGAAAACAGAACAACAACAAAAATATAGCTCCAGAACAGAACCGCCGGGCCGAGTCTCGGCCCATGAGTCCATAGAATCCATCTATTTTGCGGCATTTTGAATGTCATTCCGGCATTTACAGCCTGATCACCCGTTTTTACAAGAGACCCCTTGAGAAGGGTTAATGATTTGGCTGGCTGGTGCCATTCATAGTATATTTTTTGAGCGCCTGGCTTCAGCGGAATGGTAACCTCCTGCCCAACCTGTCTTACAGGCTGGATATCACTGCCGATTTTTACGAGCTGTAAGGATGCCTCCCCAGGAAGGATTATCTTGTGTTGTCCCCCCTTGCTGCTCCTTATTTGAAGGAGAAGTTCGGACTTGTTAAACCGGCGGCCGGGAATCAGGTTCAGCGCAGCCTTATCTATGGTGACCATTCTTCCAGGTATGGCCTTTGGGCGCGACACTTTAAGTGTTGCTTTTTCTCCCGGCCAAGGGTTCCATTCCGGTCTCCATACTCCTGATTCACTTTGATGGTGAATAATCGGAATTCCTGAAAGATCACAATGCCATATCGGACTTGCATCTAAAATCCATGATTCCGTCCATGGGACGGATTGTGGAGCAGATAAAGTTATTTCGGGTGATATTGCAAGCGTGGAACCCCATTGAATAGTTTTAGTATTCGATCCCATGTTGATTAGTGCTCTCTTATCCCTAACCGATATGCCGGCTGTTGTGACCGATTCCCCATCTATTAATGGGACTGAAACGATTACCGGTACACCGGCAGGTGTCAGACGTTTTATGGTCGTGTCAACCTGCCATGTGAGCCCTAAACGCAAAATCCTTTTTATGTTGAAAAAGGGCTGAATAACGTTTTCTCCTGCTGGAGATATTTTATGACCGTTCTTTTTTAACCGGGTTAACTTGATACTTGACTCGACATTTCCGTTTTTGTCAACGCCCTGGATATTCCATCCGTGATTTATTAATGATACTTTATGCGGAGTCAAGGGGAGAGGAATCCGGACTATGTCGCCGGGATCAGGCTTGCCGGCCAGCACGATTATATGCACCCCTTTTGGTATAAGTATCCATAAAAGTCCCTCGCTATCCCTTGCAAGAGCCGTAGCAGGCTTTTGGTCAAGCAGGATCTGTTCGGGATTCCATGATTTTAAAGTTACAGGGAGAGGTATTGCCGTTCTGCAGGCAGCTTCGATATTTAAAACAATATTGAGGTGGTCCGGATCCGCTCTTAACTCCATTGCCGTGCAGTCGGCACAATACGGCAAACAGTCAGGCTGCTCAAGCAGCCTGACTTTCAGTTCTTCCAAAAGCTCGGGAGAAGGGTAACATCCGTTTTGGGCATTTGCATCGGAAATTACGGAAAATAATAATAGGCAGGCAGCTATCGCTCCGCTTTTATAAAATTTTCCTTTCAATGACCTGCGCCAATAACCGATATTGATAACACCCAGCATCAATAGCGCAAGTAGAATAACCCTTAATATGGCAAGTATCAAATTTGTTACAGGAGACAAAAGCCACAATCTTATAGATTGATTTTTTTCTACAGGCCCGTTCCACCTTATGCCGATTGAGCGCCACCTCCATGATGGAAGTCCGGGGCCTGTCTGTATAAGTGCGTCAGGGTCATGTTCAAGCATCAGACTCTTACGAACGGCCTGGTCACGATCCAGCATTACCTGTGAGGATAACCCTGTATACGATTTTTTGCGCGATTTAAGGGCCCTGGCTTTTTCATACTGACCCGGCTCTGATTCTGCAAGTTCATCTATAGTTTCCAGCCGGTCTGAGAAACCCGGCACCTGACCGACCCTTTCAAGCTGCGGGTAAAATCCGCACCTGATCTGTTGAACCATAAAAGGTATGGATATAACCAGCAAAGAGATTATTGATATAACATACCATAATACGGCGATTTTTTTAAACCAGCTGTCAGGCAGCACATTTACGAGCGCGTATGCTGCCAGTAAACTTAGCCAGACCATATGGGGGGCTCCGGGTTCGTGATATATCAACGCCATTGTAATCAGGGCTATCCCTCCCCATGCCGGACTCCTCATCTTATAAACTGCAATAGAAATGATCAGAACTAAAAAAAGGTCCAGCAGCGTCCATCTCTCCAACCATGTTCCAGGCAAAACATCAATGCCGGTTGCATGCAGAAGCTTCCAGCCGGGAGGAAGATTAAGTGTACCCGCAGCGCTTTTGAAATTATGGTCCCAGCCGACTGCCGGAATGCTGCCGGCCGGCTCATCCAGCCTTGAAACAGCCGTAAGATCAAGCTGCCCACGGCGCACCTCCACACCAGGTGTGTTATTTTTTCCGCAAGCAATGATCAAGCGATCTTCACCGTCCACTGTTATCCGCCCGGGAATTTCGGGGTGATTCATGGATAGATACCAGTTGCTGCTCATGGTGCCGGTTATATGATCGAGTATAGTAAACCCCTTACCATTAAAGTCGAGCCACCAGGTTCTGTTTATATTTAACTGATCCGGCGCCGGCTCCGGGTCTCCGCGGCGGATTGTATTAAAGATTACTTCGACTCCGGGCTTAACAAGATATGCAGGAAATTTTTTCCAGTTTTGAGGCATATCCGTACGGCCCGGCTCCACTCCCGGAACCGATTCTATCTTTACCATGCGGAGGCTGTTTTCAGCCTGAAAGGTCCAGATCTCCTGCCCAAACTTCCCTTGAACCGGTCCGATCTGTTTAATATTTTTTTTAAAACGGGTTGTTATTAAAATCTCCCAACGGCCAGGCCTCGCCTGAATCAACAACTCTCCCCGGCTGCCGATTCTGGCCGGTATCGGGCTTTTAAGATTCATCGGCACAGAGTTTTCAAGAAAAACCCCATCCAGCGTTATTTCACGAGCTTTGCCTGATATGTTAATTTTAATAAGGTTGTTTACCTTCATGGGGATGGTATCTTTTACAAGCCGGTAGATTTTTACATCCAGACGGTCCGGCTGATCTTTGGAGGCAGCCTGCTTTTGCAGCCATAGCCGCCCGCTTTTATCCATAATTGGAAAGTCAATTTTTTTACCATCTATAAAAAGTTTTAAGATACCTGCTTCAGGAGGTATTCTTATAGTCTCAGGCGTATTGACCCATTGAAATTTCCCTGTTACCTCATGCTCACCTTTTTCCAAACGGATATGCGGTATATTGTTGCGGCTGACAACCGGCGCTTTTTCTCCGTTTAATTTAATCTCCCTGGGCCATAATTTTTTGCCGCCCGGAATAGGCACCCAGCCCCTGGCAAAAACCAGCCATTTCTGTTTAAAGTTGCCTCCATCCGGTTCAATATATAACTCTACAGCAGATGGCCAGTAACATACATGAATTTGACCGTTATTATAATTTGTCGGACAACGTTGTTTTTCTTCATTGTGCAGCACCCAGGACTTCCATTCCGACAGGTCAGCCGGTACCGCAATATGTTCTGAAGACGCTGCACAGAAAGTTGAGCAAAAGAGAATACCTGTAAGCCATAATATGTAACAAACAATTTTTTTGATGTTCATAGTTATTTCCTTCTGCAAGAGGCGGTCTGGTGATTTGTTGTTCAGTGAAATATTTTTTAATTTTATTAATAAGTTAAGCCGCAAACTCAAGTAATTCCAAAGTAATGCCACGATTTTTTTCATCTCTTGCAAAATTTAAAAGTTTTCTATTCACATCTGAAGAAATATACTCCTCACCGCAATTATTACAAATATTGGCCGGAACTCGTTTAAATATTAGTATTGTTTTGTCCCGTTCTAATACAACTGTTGTAAAACCCTTTTCTGTATTACCGTTTCGACAGATTGCACATTTCATTTGATTCTCCTTGAAAACTTGGTAACCGTTCACGGTTGCCGGTTTACGGCTGACATTTTTGTCAGAGTTTCCGTTTCCGTTCCCATGGTTGAGTTGTTGTTGAAATTGTGGTGATGGCGGCCGGGCTGTAGAGACAAGGCATGCCTTGTCTCTACGGTGTTGCCACTGTTACCATTGATTCCCACATAACCGGTGTTGCAGGCGTTACCGTTCTATTTTCAACCGTAAACCGTGAACGGTTACGTTATTTCCTTATGAAAAATATTAAACTTCTATACCTTTTGACATAAAAAACAATAATTTGAAAGTCGAAAACCACTCCAAATGTTCACTTTTGTGTGAAATAAATTACATAAAAACATAAAAAAAAATAACACCGATCCTCCCCGTTCAAAGTTCCTTATGACGTAATTATTTGAAAATGCAACATTTATTTACAAGAATTTTTTTGGCCTGCTTTTTGCTGTTAAATGCAGTATTATATCTAAATCTGTCTTTATATAGATTTTCTGAGAATTAATTTCACAAGGCCAGGGGGAGTAGGGGTTCAAAATCTTGAACCCCTACTCCGGCGACCGATACGCAGTGAAATTATTTATGTGAAAAGTTATAGAGCGTTTAATAATTATTTAAGGGATAATCTTATGACCAAGCAAATGAATAATTCCGCCAACCCGCATAGAGGTATATGGATAATCTCAAAGAGAAAGAATGTTGAGTCGCTTTTGGCAGGAACCGAAGGAAATTTTCGTGGGAAGTCAGTTGCGGAGTATAGAATTTCTCAACTGGCCTGGTATCTACTGAATCCTGATCAAATAGAAATAAAAAAGAGGCTGGTCGGATGCAAGATCAGTTTCAAAAAATCGCGCGCCTGCCGTATTAAAGATAAATTAAGCAAAATTTTGCCAAAGAGACTAAGGAAAGTTATTACATCAGATGATATTAACCATGAAATTTTGCTTTCAGATGGCGAATATGATCTGCCTGAAGTCAATGACAACAGTCTTGGTTCGCATATAAAAAAGGTTGCAGATATATTAAGCCGGCACAATGTAGTAATCAACAGGCTGTCTGCACTGGATATTAATAACATATCTGATATTGCTGGAATTTGCGATGATTATGGCGGCAACCGTTCGCTATTGAATCTGCAGGGGAAATTAGATGAAAAAATAAAATATATTTATAATTTTATACTGAAAGATGTTGGAGTGATTCTTGCAAGAGCTTATCTCGCAAAAGGTCTTTTCGAAATGCGTGGTTTTGATTTCCAATCCTACAAACCTGAAAAATATTACCGCTTAATTAAAATGTCGGGTAACCCTTCCGGCAGATATTGTGTTCTGGGTTTAAACAATAATATCGAATACTGGGTTGATGATGACAGCCATGTAAAGATGCTCCATCTTCTTGAGCAGTCTATTCGAACGGATCATAAATTCAGGGAGTCTTTAGACGAGTGCACCAGCGGGAAATGCAAACCTTTGAAAATATTTTTCAATAAACAACTTGAGATTGATTATTCAAAAGAGAATATTCCATACGCATATAAAAATATCTTTAACAGTCATGAGATCAAGTTGGGAGAAAGAGAAAAAGTCGCCGATTCATTAAAGCAACTGCAGCTCGGCATAGCTTTTAATTCTGTTTCCGTTGCAGACGCCGGCAACAGGAAACTCTGTACCAATATATCTGTTATGCATAATATTAAAGCCCTGGATCAGATAAAAGATGATCTGCCCTGGTTATATTCCAAGATTGAAGAAAAAGTATTTTTTTCCGAAGCAGGCAGGTTTTATCTGTTAGATTCCATAAGAGGATTTCAGAATGGATAATATTTATAGCAAGAATGATTATGATTGGATCAAAGAGTTGCTGGAATACCCGCAAACTCTTGAGGCAAGGCTTGATTTTTTTGAAGATACATCCGGAATTGATATCCCGGATGATCCACTTGACAAGGTTATATTTCAAGGCCGGGCAAAAGAAGCAATAAGGAAAATAGCACAGAATAAAGGGCATATGCTGATGGTCGGCCGGCCTGGTACAGGCAAGTCGATGCTGGCCGATATGTTTCATTTGGTTCTGGATAAATCACTTGGTGATTTTTTAAGACCCACAAAAGCAATAGTGGCTTATCCGGGCACTGACAACAATCATATCAGGTTTGCATATGAAGAGCCTGATATTGTAGATAATTTATTGGCAAAGATGCATAAGGCCATAGAAAAAATACAAAACAGCGCCCTGAAATTCAGCCTTTCGGAACAGATCCGGTCTGTCGGTAGAGTGAAGAAGTGGCTCTTGTGGATTACAGGCATCAGTGTAGCGGCGGGTTTTTTCTTTCCCCCGGCCTTTATTGCAACAGGGCTTACCGGTATCGGGGCTATTTTCATGTTTATGCAGGAGAACAATCATAAAGCACAGGAAAAAATTCAGCAGCAAGCCGATGCTTCAGGAAAAAACAGGGTCAAGCATTTGCAGGACATGGTTCCGGAAGTTTTGTATGACCCCAGAAAAGATAATGGGCTTATGTCAAGAGTGTCGGAACCGGATGCCAGAAAAATGAAGGGTGGGTTCAAGCACGATCCCTATCAGTCGGGAAATTTGCAGACTCCGGCGCACAAAAGAGCATATCTTGGAGCACATGCCAAATCGCCGATAATTTATATTGACGAACTGAAAACCCTTGTAAAATCTGGTTACATGTCTGATCTTCTTGAAATTATGCAGAACAAGGAGTTTATCCTGGAAGGCGGTCTGAATTCCGGAAGCGGGGCCGCTGATAGGTCTGAAAACTCATTGAAAGCGGATAATATTATAATAGCCTGTTGTAATCATGATACTCTAAACTATCTTCAAAAGGAAGGAGACGGAGCGTTCCTGAGCAGAATCGAGGACCGGGGAGAGATTGTTCAACTTGAGAGCGCAGTGCCTGAAGATGAAAACAGCATCAGGCAGTTGGCTCAATATATAAAACAGGAAATAATCAATCTCGGAAAAGAATTAAAAGAAACATGGACAGGAGTAATTGAAAAGGAAGGTTACGAAGGTGTAAAAAAGAGAAGCGAATATATATTCGGAAAACCTCTTCCGGAAGGCTACCGGCTTCATGAAAGGGAGTTCTCTAAAAAAGCGGTGATGGAAATCATTAAGGAACTCAGATGCAGGAGTTCGGACAAAAAAATAAGCAGCATCCTGAGGCCTGTCAATGGTATAATAAAGACAGCCGAATTTGAGGCCATACTTGACAATTCAAGATTGGTCCGGGCTGAACATGTCAGGCGGGCGCTTGAAAAGCATTTAAGCCTTGAAGGTGCAATTCATAAAGAGATCCTTGAGCATAAGAAAGATCTGAAAAAATATATAAGTTCAATGACAGATTCCATCGGCTATGTTGTAGGGCTTGCAGTCATCACTTCCGGAACAAGCGGGCAGGTATATGGGCAACCATTGCCCATGCACTGCCAGATTACGGTGGGCGGTTCGGATACGGTGGTTTCACCCGGCAAGACCGGTGAAATAGCAAAAGCAGCGGCCAAAAATGTCAGGGCCTCGATTAAAAAGGCTTTTAACAAAATACAATCGCCTTATATCGGTTATGAAATGCATGTGGAATATATCCAGGTTCACGGCGGCGTGGAGGGTGACAGCGCTTCAGTCGCTATGGACATAGCCCTTATCTCGGACTATATAAGGCAGCCGGTGAATCAGAAATATGGTGTTACAGGGTCTTTAACAGGTGACATTATCCTGGCAGTAGGCGGGGTAACGGAAAAAGTCAGATCTATAATGGATCCCGACCTGGGAATGGAAGGAGCCTGCATACCATGGCAAAACAAGCACGATATCGAGCCGCTTCTGATAAATGTCGATTCTGAATATATCCAGAATGACGAAATTCCCGGGATAAGAATCTACAGGGATTCTGAAAAACATAACCCATTTGATATATTTTTCTGTAAAACCAAGTATAATGCTTACAGGGTTATGATGGAACTTGAACAGGGAGAGGTTGAGGCGAAGATGGCGGAAAGAAGCAAGAAAGATTTTGAGTTTATGATGAACATGAAGAATGCCCGGGAGGCAAATCAGGCATAAAGATTTGTAGGGGCACGATGCATCGTGCCCCTACCCTATAGATCAAAAGCTATCTTAATGAAGATCAGTATGCATAATATTACAAGGATCAATATGCCCGGAATTGTTTTCCAGGCATTATACCATGGTTCACCTTTTGCCAATATGTTGTTACGTTCGTTGTCAAACCATTTCCCGAGCAATAAGGCAGCTATAAGGATAGCCGCGCATTTTATTAGAAACATAAAACCAACCTTACTTTATACTAAAAGACCTCTTAACTGTTCGTCCGAACAATAAATAACCCCCTACCCTTTTGTCAATATTAATATATGTCGAATAATACAGGCAGTGCAAATAAATCTGTTGAAACATCTTTCATTTACATATAGAATCCTGTAAAAGGTGTTTTTTATCTGGAAACTTTTTTCTATTAAATGTCCGTATGGAAGAAGGCGTATTGTAATACTCCGACGACCGATAACGCAGTGAAATTATTTATGTGAACATCTATAGGTTTCGATTGAGCAAAGCACTGAGCCTGGAGCATAATACACTTTGGTAAATAATGAAATAAATGAAAAACAGCGCAAGCATTTAAAGCTGTTGCCTGGTGTTGACCATATACTCGAAAAGGCAAAGACCAACAGCCTTTTTAATGATATCCCAAAGCCTGTTGTTATAAAATCCGTACGTTCTGTTATCGCAAAACGTAGAGAATCGATACTTGGTAATAACAAAATTTTCAGCGATTCAGATTTGACGGATGCTTCAATTTTATTTGATGTTGAAAAACTGGTTCAAGAGGATATGCAGTCGAACCTTAAACGGGTAATTAACGCCACCGGTGTAGTAGTGCATACAAACCTGGGCAGATCTCTATTAGCAAAAGCGGCTCTGGAAAATATGGCTAAGATTGCAGGTGGATATTCCAACCTGGAGTTTGATTTGCTGAATGGAAGGCGCGGTTCAAGGTACAGCCTGGTGGAAGATATTTTATGCGAAATAAGCGGGGCTGAATCTGCCATGGTTGTCAATAATAATGCCGGAGCAGTTTTTTTAAGTCTCGATACTGTTGCGCCACAAAAAGAGGTTATTGTTTCCAGGGGTGAACTCGTGGAAATAGGCGGCTCCTTCCGCATTCCGGATGTTATGGAAAAGAGCGGCGCGATTTTAAAAGAAGTTGGAACAACCAACAGGACTCATTTAAAAGATTATAAAAATGCCCTCTCGGAAAATACCGGCCTGCTTTTAAAAGTACACACCAGCAACTACAGCGTGGTCGGTTTTACAGCCGCCGTCTCCCTGGAGCAAATGGTAGAGCTTGGAAATAAGCACAGGCTGCCGGTAATGGAAGATCTGGGAAGCGGGACTTTTGTCGATTTTTCAAAATATAACATGACCAAAGAACCTACTATCCAGGAATCCGTTGCGTCGGGCGCTGATATAATAACATTTAGCGGAGACAAGCTTCTGGGCGGCCCCCAGGCAGGTATAATAATCGGCAATAAAATTATTATAGATCGAATTAAACAAAACCCTCTTGCCAGGGCATTGAGAATTGATAAACTTACCCTGGCCGCACTTGAAATTACATTGAGACTTTACAGGGAACCGGAAAAAGCTGTTAAAGCAATTCCAACCTTACGGATGCTAACCATTCCACTGAGCGATATAAAAAATAGGGCCGAGAAACTTGCAAAATTGCTGTCAGATATTGAGGAACCTGATTTCAATAAATCAGGCCTTTCCGTAAATGTTGCAAATATGTCCTCCCGCGCAGGTGGAGGCGCGCTGCCTTTGCTCGATCTGCCAAGTAAAGCCGTAAGGATCTCTATTGCCGGTATGTCCGTAAATTCAATCGAAAAAGCAATGCGCCGGAATGATCCTCCGATTATCGGCAGAATTGAAGAGGATCTGTTTGTTCTGGATTTAAGAACAATACACAACGAGGAACTTGCTTTTATAGTCTCTGCAATAAAACAAATTATTAAAAATTAATATTATGGATAAAAAAAACATTATACTGGAGATTCTGAATAAAAGCCTGGAAGCAAAAGAGATCTCAATAAAAAACAATATGGACCGGATAATTCAAGCGGCCGATCTCATTTCCGAAGCAATCAAGAGCGGACATAAAATCCTGTTTTTTGGAAATGGAGGCAGCGCTGCGGACGCCCAGCACCTTGCTGCGGAATTTGTCAACCGCTTTAAAATAGAACGTACTCCTCTGGCGGCGCTTGCATTGACAACCGATTCATCAATTATTACGAGTATAGGCAATGATTATCATTTTGATGAAATTTTTTCCAAACAGATTATGGCACTCGGACAAAAGGGTGACATCGCAATCGGAATAAGCACCAGTGGCAACTCCGGAAATGTACTCAAAGCGGTTAATGCCGCAAAAATCAATGGGATTTTTACAATAGGATTTACAGGAAGAGGCGGTAAACTGGCCGAAATATCCGATCTCACCTTAACGGTCACATCCGATACAACAGCGCGGATTCAGGAAGTCCATATAACCATTGGGCATATAATATGCGACCTCGTAGACAGGATATTATTTTCCTGATAAAATATTATAATGACTGATTTATTTAAACCGATAGACCTGGGTAAAATCACAACATACCCACTTGGCGATAGAAATAGCAAGGTGTCTGATATTGATTTTGCAAAAAAATGGGTCAAAGGATCCTCTTTTGAGGCTTTTTTGGAAGGATTGCCCAACATTTTGGCCGGAAGTCATGTCATGGAGGTCGTATCATCAATTGTTACCGCATATAAAAACCGGAAAACCGTTATGTTCGCAATGGGGGCCCATGTTATTAAAGTGGGGCTTAACCCCGTTGTTATTGATCTTATGGAACGGGGTGTTATTACGTCGATTGCAATGAACGGCGCCGGTATTATCCACGATTTTGAACTCGCCCTGACCGGCAGGACTTCTGAAGATGTGACTGCATCTTTAGGAGACGGAACCTTTGGGATGGCTCATGAAACCTGCTCTTTTCTTGGTGATGCCATTGTAAAAGCAGACCGTGATACAAGCGGACTGGGTGCCGCGGTAGGTGCGTCAATTATTGAGCAAAACCTCCCGTTCTCCGATAACAGCATTCTTGCTGCGGGAGCTCGCCTTGGTATTCCCGTAACAATTCATATAGCGATCGGTACTGACATAATCCACATGCATCCGGAGTTCGACCCTGCCAAAGCGGGTGCGGCAAGCCATCGTGACTTTCGCCTATTTGCATCGGTTGCAGCTTCGCTTGAAGAAGGTGTTTATTTAAATGTAGGTTCAGCCGTAATTCTGCCGGAGGTTTTTTTAAAAGCTATAACAATAGTTCGTAATCTTGGTCATAATTTGAAAAATATTACCACCGTTAACATAGATTTTATTCGGCACTATCGCCCCACAACAAATGTTGTCAACAGACCTACTGCAGCAGGAGGACGGGGATATAACCTTACAGGTCACCACGAAATCCTGTTGCCGCTTATTGCGGCTGGAATTATTGAAAAACTTGATTAATCCTGTTATAGTTTTTTGGATATTAGCTTTTAGCAGTTAATACCTGACAGCTAAGTGCTAATAGCTCTTCATCATGGATTACCGCACTAATCCGTGTTTTAAGTGAACCATTACGGAAAACGATATTTTTATGCGCCCGTAGCCCAGGGGATAGGGCGTCAGCCTCCGGAGCTGAAGATCGCAGGTTCGAATCCTGCCGGGCGTACCAAATAATTACCGAAAGAACCTCAGGGCTCGCTCAAAAATCCCATGGCGCGTTAATAGAGCTTGACATAATAATTTTTTATGATAATTTTAAATATTAACTTTTCAATAGCCATTTGAGCTCTATGGTGATAAAATATAAATTTTCAGATTAGTGAACCTTAAGAAAAAACAGCATCTATAGATTTTCAGATAATTAATTCCATCATATAAAAATCTATAAAAAAAATTTTTTCTATAAATAAAGAGGAAAAAATTATGAAAAGGACATATCAACCTAGCAGAATAAAACGGGCAAGAACACATGGGTTTTTAAAAAGGATGTCAACCAAGCAAGGGCGAAGAATTATTAACAGGCGTAGAGCTAGAGGTAGGGCTCGTTTAACTGTTTAAAATATTTAAAAAAACGAAAATATAAAACTTGCGTAAATTTTCATTTACTGGAGCTGACAAACTATTAAAACGCAAAGACTTTCTTCGGTTATCAAAAACAGGAAGCAAATATTATAATAGTAATTTTTTAGCTATTTTTTCTCCAGGCCGGACAGATAAAACACGAATTGGTATTACTGTAACAAAAAAAATCGGAAAAGCGGTTACGCGCAACAGAATTAAAAGATATGTTCGAGAGTATTATCGGATAAACAGGCAACGAATTGAAAATCATTGGGATATTAATGTTATAGCAAAAAAGGACGCTGCTAGCCTGACTTTCACGCAGGCTTGTTCATCATTACAGAAAATTTTTAACTATATTAATAAATAGCCGTGCCCACTAATTTATTGCAAAAAATTACTTTAGCATTCATTAAAATTTATCAATCCTTATTGTCCCCTTTTTTACCTCCTGTTTGTCGTTTTTATCCTACTTGTTCCGAATATGCTTACCAGGCAATATGCAGGCATGGATTCTTGATTGGATTTTGTCTTTCATGTAAAAGAATTCTGCGATGCCATCCATTTAATCCGGGTGGTTTTGATCCTGTTCCTGACAATATATCTTTAAAAAAAAAATGAATTTTTCAAACATACCCAATTTTTTATTCTGTAATGCCTCCGTTTAATCTCAATGTTTTATCATTTTGGTACCCCTTATTTTTTAGGATTCCTGCGTCATAGGAATGCCTGGTGTGGTTTTGGGTTTAACAAAGTGGTAATGCTCCCATTATTTACATTTTTTATCCGGTTTATAAATTTGCATATCAGGAGTAAACAATGCAACAATCTCGTCTTTTTATTGCAATAGCTCTATCATTTTTAGTTTTTTTAGTATGGGAAGTTTTTTTTGTGGACAGGGACTCCATGGTGCAAAATAATAACACTATTCAATCCAATCGCCTTGATAAAACAGTTGAGAGACCAGCTATAACACCGAGTACAGCAGCAAGCGCTGATAATAAAGAAAAACCTGTGGATTATAATACTCATGGTGCAAAGTATCCCGATCTCCTTCAAAACAAGCCAAGAATTATCACAGTCAATACCCCTTTATATTCTGTTCAGATTTCAGAAAAAGGGGCTGTATTTAAAAGTTTCATTTTAAAAAAATTCAGGGAAAACGGGAATCCGGATTCGCCATATTTGCAATTATGCTCTTCCGCATCAGGGCTTGGAACGGTTCTGACTCAATTGAGAGATGATAATTTTTCATCTCCTGGGGATTCTTTTTTCAAGGTTAATATTCCCGGCGATACAGTTGACATTACTGATGCTTCTTTTGAAATCCCATTTACATGGATATCCCCGGAGGGTCTTATTATTGAAAAAAGATTTCTTTTTTCCCCTGAAACGTACCTGATTGGCCTTGATATATCTATAAAAAACAATTCAACCAGGACCATTAATGGTAATTTAGCACTCTCTTTAGAGGGTGACGCGCCGAAGAAAAATAGTGGATATGCCTTTGAGGGGCCAACCGCTTTCATAAACAACAAATTAGAACAGGTTAAGATAAAGAAGCTAAAGGATAAAAATATTTTTGATGGCACGATTTCATGGATAGCATTGGAGAATCGTTATTTTGCATCTTCCATAATTTCTGATAATTCAGAATCCGCAAGAATGCATATAAATGTTGAGCAGGATGATATTCTGAAATCGACATATGTCCAGACTCTGGGCTCTATCAATTCAGGCGAAAAGCATGTTTCCAATTTTTATCTTTACTTTGGCCCTAAAAAGATCAGCATCCTTTCCGGATTGGGTTACCATCTTGATAAGATTGTAAATTTCGGGATGTTCGATTTTCTTGCCAGACCCTGCCTTTATGTAATGAATTTTTTGCATAAATTTATTCCTAATTACGGTTTTGCAATTATTATTTTAACCATTTTAATAAAGCTGATACTTTGGCCGCTTGGTTCCAAGAGTTATAAATCCATGTCTGAGATGAAAAAGCTCCAGCCTTTAATGACTCAAATCAGGGAGAAATATAAAAATGATAAGCAGAGGATGAATCAGGAAATTATGGGGTTGTATAAAACATATAAGGTAAACCCCCTTGGTGGATGCCTGCCTATGATAGTCCAGATCCCGATCTTTTTTGCCTTTTATCGTATGCTTTATCAGGCCATTGAATTACGGCACGCACCTTTTCTCGGATGGATTAATGATTTGTCAGCTCCGGATCGTCTTTTTCATTTTAATTTTACCATACCATTTATGGAACCGCCTTATGGGGTTCCTGTTCTTACTATTATTATGGGAGGTACTATGTTTTTACAGCAAAAAATGTCACCCCCTATGGGGGATCCGGCGCAAGCAAAAATTATGATGTTGATGCCCATTTTTTTTACTGCGATATTTATAAATTTTTCATCCGGCCTTGTTTTATACTGGCTTGTAAACAATGTTTTATCTATTGCTCAACAGTATTATATTCAAGAGAAACATAGTTAATTGACGGAGGGTATATATGGCGCCTTTTTTGGAATTCGAGGGCAAGAATATTGAGGCAGCAGTAAAAAAAGCTTGCGAAGAGCTTAATCTTTCCGAGTCTCAGCTTAAGCATGATGTGATTTCTTTTGGGGCATCAGGTATCTTTGGGTTGGTAGGTGCAAAAAAAGCACGCATTCGCGTCATGTTACCTGAAATAGCACCTGAACCGGAGCCTGTTATTCAAATCAATGACGATAATGCAAAATCAAAGGATGAGGTTGAGGATGAGGTTGAGGATCAAATAATAGAGACAGAAATGAAATCCTCTAACGATGCTCTCTTACAGGAATCGATTTCAGATGATCTCGTTGCTTTTGGCCAAAACGCTCTTCAAAAAATTGTAGATTTAATTACAACAGATGCTACAATTACAAAGAGCAAGCTATCTGACAGAATTGTATTTACTATTAAAGGCGGAAATTCCGCACTTCTTATAGGAAAGCGCGGTCAAACACTTGAAGCGATTCAGTATATAATTTCCAAGATTGTAAACAAAAACTACGAAAATAGAATACGCATACACATCGATGTTGAAGGATATCTTGAATCAAAACGAGCAAGTCTCACTGATCGTGCTGTTCGGCTTGCGGAGAAGGTTAAACGAACCGGCAAACCAGTGACAATTGGTATTATGAACGGTTATGATCGAAGAGTCGTGCATTTGGCCTTGAAGGAGGATAGAGCTGTAACAACAAAAAGTATTGGCGATGATTTTTACAGAAAGCTTGTTATCTTCCCAAGGCGTTGGAATTCTAACAAAAAAAAGCCGTAACCGTTTGCAGCCTTTACTAAGGAACGGTTGCAAAAAAACATAATAATTTTCAAGATTTTTATCTTTGATTGTTTATGAACTTCGATACAATTGCCGCAATTGCCACTCCTGCCGGGAATGGCGGTATTGGTATAATAAGAATATCAGGAGATAGCTCTGTTTCCATTGTTTCATCAATTTTCCGCCGCTATTCGCCTGAAAAAAATATTCAAAATAGTCATTCCGCAAAAAAATATGGTCATACTGATATTTTTAAATCACATAAAATAAATTACGGTCACATTACTGATCCTGTTGACCAAAGTATTATTGATGAAGTGCTGATTTTAACCATGCTTGCTCCCCGTTCATATACAAAAGAGGATGTTGTGGAAATCCACTCTCACGCCGGCTACATTGTTCTTAATCTTATACTAAATTTATTAATAAAAAAAGGGGCGCGGCTTGCTGAACCTGGTGAGTTTACGAAAAGGGCTTTCCTAAACGGACGGATAGATTTAACCCAAGCAGAATCTGTTATTGACATTGTAAATGCCCGTACAGAACAGGAACTTAAAATTGCGACATCCCATATAAGCGGCGGCATGAAGGACGTCATAAACGACGTAAGGGGCTTTCTTGTTAATTTTCTTTCGTTGATCGATGCCTCCATTGATTTTTCTGATGATGTTGAAGAAATTATTAATATCGATAATATAACATCAGATTTTCAGTGTTATGTTTTTGATAAAATCAACATGCTTGTCAAGCATTATAATGACGGGCATTTTTTCAGAGACGGACTGAAAGCAATCATTCTTGGCCGACCCAACGTTGGTAAATCAAGTCTTATGAATTGCCTTATCGGGAATGATCGTGTTATTGTATCCTCATTACCTGGAACTACAAGAGATTTGGTCTCTGAAACAGTAAATATTAACGATGTTTCTGTGAATCTTTGTGACACAGCCGGATTACATGATTCTTGCGACCCTGTTGAGACTATTGGAATTAAAAAGGTTTATGATCATTTAATTAGTGCGGATTTAGTAATTTTTGTTGTGGATGCAACCTGTCCCTTTACTGATGAAGACTATATGATATTTCGAAAAATCCAAGACAAAAAGGTTATCCTTGTAATCAACAAATCGGATTTAATACAGGGCAATCAATTTGTTTCAATTCCCGACAACTTTAAGGTTGATGGATGTGTAACAACCTCAGCTTTTTTGAATGCAGGGATTGATTCTTTGCGTAAACTTATAGTTAAAATTTTTCTCAATGGTACAAATGTTGGGTTGCCCTCGTATTTAATTCCTAATATGAGACATAAAACGGCTCTTGTGAACGCAAAAGAAAATCTTTTGCTGGCTGTTAATAATATTAAAAACTCTTGTCCTCCGGAGATTATAGCCCTTGATGTAACTTCAGCCATTTATGCCCTGGATTCAATAACCGGACAAAATGTCGGGGATGACATCTTAGACCAAATTTTCAATAGCTTCTGTATCGGAAAATAATCATTTATACAAATTATTTATGTAGAGACGCAAAATTTTGCGTCTCTGCTTGATGTTTCACGTGAAACAATGAATAGGAAACAATTTTATGGATATTGATTTAAAGCCATTTTTTAAAAAATATGAAGACCTGTCCTCTATGGCCGACAAGGTATTTGAAAAGGTAAAAAAAGAATTTCCGGAGTGCGTAAAATGCAAGGCGGAATGTTCAGATTGTTGCCATGCTTTATTCGATCTTACATTGATTGAAGCTCTTTGTATTAGTTTTCATTTTTATAAAAATTATAAAGGGGAAAAAAGAACAAAGCTTATAGATAAGGCTAGCAGGGCAGATCGAAAAATTTACAAGCTAAAGAAAAAGGCGTACAAAGACCTTGAATCCGGTAAAAATGAAACCGAGATTTTAATGGAAATGGCCAAGGAAAAGGTGAGATGCCCGCTTTTGAACAGTAACGATATGTGTGACCTTTATCACAACAGACCCATAACATGCAGGCTTTATGGGATACCTACATCGATAAGAGGAATTGGGCACACTTGCGGGATATCCGGATTTAAAGAAGGTCAATCGTATCCGACTGTAAATCTTGATAAAATCCAGACAAAACTTTATGAAATATCCGATGAACTGGCGCAAGCTCTGAAAACAAAATATTCAAAACTCGGAGAAATGCTTGTACCGTTATCTATGGCAATCCTTACAGAATATAGTGAGGAATATTTAGGCGTCAATACCCAGGAAGATGAAACGGTTGGAGAGAAAAAATAAGGAGATAGGTATGAGTAAAGTTGACGCATGTGAAGCAGAAGCAAGAAAAAAAGCTATTTTTAACAGCATGGCCCCGAGGCGCCAGAAGCATATCCTTAAAAAGGGGTATGATAAATGGGATCCGTTTGAAGAACCTAAAGACCCCATAGATATAAGAAAAGACAAGACCAACCGGACATCTCAAATGCTGGTGAGAGAGTTTCTTCAATCAATAACTTCTGAAAAATATAGCAATGCTTACGGAAGGGGCGTGCTTGATATGTGCATCGGCATCATTAACGATGACGAGAGGTACATAGGGATGTTTGAATTCGCCAATTGGTATAGGGAGTTATTAAAAAGAGAGGGGTTTTGATAACAGGCGCAGCGGAATTTCTTGTATGTTCTATAACGCCTGTTCATTTTAACAGGGCATTTTTTTGTGCTCGCTTTTCTATAGATTTTCATATAATGAATTTCACAAGGTCAGAGGGAAAACCGGCCAGAGGGGAAAACCGGAAAGAGGCGTCCTGTCAGCACGTCGGCAGAAGGTTTTCACCGATAACGCAGTGAAATTATTTATGTGACAATCTATATTTATGTGGAAATCTATAACTCCATAATCAGCAAAGATGAAGGGTCAACGTGTATCATGGGGCTATCGGAATCATTGGTAATGCCCTTGATAAAATCAACACATATTCTTTCTCCTGTGGGTTGTAACTTAATAACAACGTCAAAATTATCTGCAACATGAAAAAAAGGAGCTGGTGTGCCATCCGCACTCGGCTCTTCATCTCTATGTATATGCCCTGCAAACCAGACTGACAATGAATTTTGAACTGCAAAAGCTTTGATCTCTTTAAGCAATTTATCAGTAGTTTCATTTAAAGGCAACCCGTCAATAATTAAAACATCCGGCACAAATATTCCCTGTTTTGTAATATCGGAGAAACGTTCCACAAAACCGGGCAAACTAAACCCATCAACTTTAAAGGTCATAATAAATCTGCATGGTAATAATGAATCCAGGGAACCTACAGGTAAGTCAATAACGTGCTGATCCACCAAATTTGTAAAGATTTCTTTATACCATAATGAAATCTTTTTAACAGAATCGTGCAGGCTCACATGCAGAACTTTTTTTTGCTTCAGCATACAGCTCAAGGCAACCTGAACTAAAAAGGAGGTTTTGCCGACTCCTGCGCGTGCTATAACAGCAGCAAAATCTCCTTTTTTTATAATATTATCAGTTCCAATACTTAAAGGGTTATAATCAATAGACTCATGCTCTGTCATATTAACTCCTTGCCGTGATATTTGTCATTTCAAAAGGGTATACAAAATATGCAAAATCATCGAGATCAACCAAAAATCCCTATAGAATCAATTTTTATCAAAAACGCATATCAAAGTATTTGCAAGATACCAATTTCAAGAATAGAAGTGCTCCAGAGAGTCAGTTTCTTTGGCGTGGGAAAGCTTTTGAAACGTTTAATGAAGCATCATTTAATTTCAACTATTTTTTAATTTTTTTTGTATCTCCTCGGCTACAGATTTAGGCACCTGTTTGTAGGAAAAAAATTCCATTGTAAATTGAGCCTTGCCTTGAGTTGCCGACCTCAAGACAGTTGAAAAACCGAACATTTCAGCCAAAGGAGCTTGAGTCTCAATGGTGCTCATGACGCCGTCTTCCTGGGAGCCTACTATCATACCTCTGCGCTGATTAAGTAATGCCATAACTGCTCCATTAAATTCATTAGGTGTTTCAACCACAACTTTCATTATTGGTTCATGAATAACAGGAGCAGCCCTGCTGTAGCCCTCACGAAAAGCGCCTCTGGCAGCACTTTGAAATGCCATCTCTGAAGAATCTACCGAATGAGAGGCGCCGTCATTAATAACTATCCTGATACCTGAAACCGGAAATTCGAGATAAGGGCCTTTTTTCAAACAACTCAGAAAACCTTTTTCGCATGATGAAATAAACTGGGTTGGGATAGAACCACCTGTAATTTTATTCTCGAAAATGAATTCTTCATCAGTAACAGGCTCCATAAATCCGGCAACCCGCCCGAACTGACCCGCACCGCCAGTCTGCTTTTTATGGGTATAGTTAAATTCAGAGCGTCTGGTTATGGTTTCACGATATGCGACTCCAGGCTGCCCTGTTGTAACATTTACAGCGTACTCCCTTCGCATACGTTCGACATAAACATCCAGGTGCAGTTCTCCCATACCTTGAATAATTGTCTCATTGGTCTCCTCATCGACAAATGTCCTGAAAGTGGGATCCTCCTTGGTAAACCGGTTCAGCGCTTTGGACATATTAACAAGGGATTTGTTATCATCCGCAAGAAGCGCCAGCGAAATAACCGGCTCAGGCACAAACATTGAAGTCATGGATAAATCAAGATGCTTTGAAACAAAGGTATCCCCGGAAGCACAGTCAATACCGAAAAGAGCGCCGATAACACCGGCCTTGATTGAAGAAATCTCTTCCATCTGGTTTGCATGCATACGGACCAGCCGGCCAACCTTGATAGTTTTTCCGGTACGTATATTTTTAACCGTATCACCTTTTGAAACCGTGCCTTGATAAACCCGGATATACGTGAGCTGTCCATACATGCCGTCTTCTAATTTAAAAGCCAGGGCTACGATAGGGTCGGAAAGATTATGACTTAGCGTGACAGGAGCTTCTTCCGCATCCATATCAAGCGCTTCGTTCTCAATATCCTTGGGGGATGGAAGAAAATCCACAACCGCATCCAGAAGCGGTTGAAGGGCTTTATTTTTGTATGCAGACCCCAAAAAGACAGGAGTGATTTTACGCTCAAGGGTTCCGGCCCTTACGGCCCCAATAAGAATTTCAGTTGTAATTTCAGAATCTTCCAGAACAGCTTCGGTAAGCTCATCAGAAAATAGAGATGCCTCATCAATTAATTCTTCCCGCATAGATTCAGCTTTATCAAGCAGGTCTGCAGGGATTTCTTCATATCTGAGAATCTCTCCATTTTCACCATCAAAATATATCGCTTGCATGGAAACAAGATCAACAACACCTTTAAAATCTGCTTCCATCCCAATCGGGATTTGCAAGGCAACAGCATTGTGGCCAAGTTTTTCTTTCAGTTGTTGGATTACCCTGTCAGGATTCGCGCCGCTTCTATCGCATTTGTTGATAAAGGCGATACATGGAATTTTATATCTTCGCATCTGACGGTCAACAGTCATCGATTGGGATTGAACACCACCAACAGAGCATAAAATAAGGATAGCGCCATCCAAAACTCGTAAAGAACGCTCGACCTCAATTGTAAAATCAACATGACCGGGGGTATCGATAAGATTGATCTGATAATCATTCCATTCACAAAAAGTCGCGGCAGAAGCTATTGTGATGCCGCGCTCCTTTTCAAGTTCCATAGAATCCATTGTGGCGCCGACACCATCTTTCCCTTTTACCTCGTGAATTGCATGGATTCGATTAGTATAAAAAAGGAATCTTTCGGTTAATGTCGTTTTCCCTGAATCAATATGAGCGCTGATACCAATATTTCTAATTTTTTCTATATTATATTCCATAGCCGATCCAAACCCTTTTTATGCTGACAGATAGAACAAAATCTCTATCTGTTATGAAATGAAATTTTTGTCAAGAATTTTATTGCACAGGCAGTATTAATTTAATAGAATAGCTAGTTTTCAACATACATGCACAATAAAAAAATAATTTTACAATAACAACGCGAGCTAAATAATGAAAGCTATATTAGCACTTGAGGATGGTCGTACTTTTAAAGGCAAATCCTTTACCGGGGCCGGCGAAGCATCAGGCGAAGTTGTTTTTAATACCGGGATGACGGGATACCAGGAGATATTAACAGATCCCTCCTATAAAAAGCAGATGGTTACCATGACCTATCCTCTAATAGGAAATTATGGTACGAATAATGAAGATGTGGAGTCGGACCGGATTCAGGTATCAGCCTTTTTAACCAGAGAATATCAAAATTATCCGAGTAATTTCAGATCAACAGCATCTTTGTCGGAATATTTAAAAAATTCGGGGAATAATCAACACAGTGTGCTAGGCATAGAAGATCTGGACACACGAGCTCTTACCAGGCATATAAGGAATGCAGGAGCTATGCGGGCTTTTATTTCTACTGAAGACCTTGACCCTGCATCATGCGTTCAAAAAGCAAAAGAGATCCCTGACATGGCAGGACAGGATCTGGTAAAGGAAGTTACAACCGATTCAGCATACCGCTGGGTTGAGGGGGAAAAAGTAGCCGTGCCTGAACAGGATTTAGAGATTAACGGCAAATTGTGGGAAAAAAGTCACGAAAAAAAGAGGATCGTTGTCTTTGATTACGGTGTGAAATTTAATATTTTAAGATGCCTTGAAATTGCAGGATGCGATTTGATAGTGGTGCCGGCTGCAACGACAGCAGATGTTGTGAAAACCATAGGACCTGATGGAATATTTTTATCAAACGGCCCTGGTGATCCTGAACCTGTAAGATATGCAATCAATACCATCAAAGAACTTATAGGGTACAGACCAATATTTGGAATCTGCCTTGGTTTGCAAATACTGGGGCTGGCCCTGGGAGGCAAAACATTTAAATTAAAGTTCGGGCATCGCGGCGCAAACCAGCCTGTTAAGAATCTTATAACAAGAAAAATAGAAATCACGTCCCAAAACCACGGATTTGCACTTAGTCCTGGGAGTCTCAACAATCTGAATATTGAAATTACTCATCTGAATTTAAATGACAATACTGTTGAAGGTTTCAAACATAAAGAGCTTCCCCTGCAGGCGGTGCAATATCACCCCGAAGCCTCTCCAGGGCCCCATGATGCCAGATACTTTTTTAATAATTTTGTAAGAAGAATAAAGGCTTGACTAATATAAACTATGCCGAAACGAACAGATATAAACAAAATTTTGATCATAGGAGCAGGACCGATTATCATCAGCCAGGCTTGCGAATTTGATTATTCAGGCACACAGGCATGTAAAGCCCTGCGTGAAGAAGGATATGAAATTGTCCTGGTTAACAGTAATCCTGCTACTATTATGACTGATCCTGAAATGGCTGATAGAACATATATAGAGCCTGTAACGCCTCGCGCAGTCGTCAAGATTATAGAGCGCGAGAGACCGGACGCGCTTTTGCCTACTCTGGGTGGGCAAACCGGATTGAATACTGCTGTAGAAGTATATAAAATGGGTGTCCTGGAAAAATATGGGGTTGAGATGATAGGGGCATCTTTTGAGGCAATTAATAAAGCTGAAGACAGGGACCTTTTTCGGGAAGCAATGCGGAGAATCGGCCTTAGAATTCCAAAAAGCGGTATAGCTGTGAACATGGAAAATGTCAGCTCGATAGCGGGTCAACTCGGCTTTCCTATTATTGTCCGTCCCAGCTTCACCCTTGGAGGTACAGGCGGAGGGGTGGCATATAATGCAGAAGAACTGGAGGTTCTCAGTAAAGCAGGTCTGGAGGCAAGCCTTATAGGGCAAGTCATGCTGGAAGAGTCTGTCCTTGGATGGAAAGAATATGAACTCGAAGTTATGCGGGATAATAACGATAATGTTGTAATTATATGTTCCATAGAGAATATGGACCCTATGGGCGTTCATACCGGAGACAGCATAACCGTGGCTCCTGCTCAGACCTTAACGGATAAGGAATTTCAGGAAATGCGGAATGCCTCCATTGCGATTATGCGTGAAATGGGGGTCGACACGGGCGGTTCCAATGTACAGTTTGCCGTTAACCCTAAAACAGGCGAAATGATTGTGGTTGAAATGAATCCCAGAGTCTCAAGAAGTTCCGCTTTGGCATCCAAGGCTACAGGATATCCGATTGCCAAGATTGCAGCCAAACTTGCTGTGGGATACACACTTGATGAGATTCCGAATGATATAACCGGCGAGACCTTTGCATCCTTTGAGCCGGTACTTGACTATTGTGTAATCAAAATACCGCGCTGGACATTTGAAAAATTTCCGGAAACTGAAGATTATCTTACGACAGCCATGAAATCAGTAGGGGAAACCATGGCAATCGGCAGAACTTTTAAAGAGGCTTTACAAAAAGGGATCAGGTCGTTGGAGATCGGCAGGTATGGCTTCGGCGCTGATGGGAAAGATAACTCTGAAATGCTGCAAGCGGAAAAAGATAAACATCCGAGCGCTGAAATTAAAAAAAAATTGGCAACACCTAATTCCGAGAGACTTTTTTATCTCCGATATGCTATTCTCAGCGGCATGGATATTGATTTTATTTATAAATTAACCGGTATTGACCCATGGTTTCTGTATCAATTGAAACAGATAACAGAACTCGAAGAAGATTTAAAAAAAACCGGCCCGGAACTGTCAACTGCAAAACTGGAACAGGCCAAGGCTTTTGGCTTTTCCGATGTGCAGATCGCTTGTTTGACTGGAACTGATGAAGAGCAAATTAAAAGGGAACGCACTGAAAAGGGAATTATACCGGTATATAAACTTGTTGATACCTGTTCGGCCGAATTCAAGGCTGCCACTCCTTATTATTATTCCACTTATGAAGAAGAAAATGAGGCCAGGATTTCAGAAAAAAAGAAGGTAATGATTCTCGGCGGCGGTCCTAATAGAATCGGACAGGGCATAGAATTTGATTATTGCTGCGTTCATGCTTCTTTTGCGCTTAAAGAAGAAGCCGTAGAGAGCATAATGGTTAACAGTAACCCTGAAACAGTCAGCACGGATTATGACACCTCGGATAAGCTCTATTTTGAACCGCTAACCAAAGAAGATGTGCTCCATATTGTTGAAATTGAAAAGCCGATGGGCGTGATTGTTCAATTTGGAGGGCAAACCCCGCTTAATCTTTCCTCCGGATTATTTAAAGCCGGGATCAAGATTCTTGGAACCCAGCCGGATAGTATAGACAGGGCGGAAGACAGGGAGCTGTTTCAGTGCATGTTAAACAAATTAGGCCTTGTGCAACCGCCGAACGGCACGGCTATGAGCGTGGAGGGTGCGGAGAAAGCGGCGGAGAAAATAGGATTCCCGGTTATTGTAAGGCCTTCGTATGTGCTTGGCGGAAGAGCCATGAAAATAGTATATGACAGCGCTGAATTGAAAAACTTTACGCTGCTCGCGCTTGACGCTTCTCCTGAACACCCGGTTCTGATTGACAAGTTCCTGGAAGATGCTGTGGAAATTGATGTTGATGCAATTTCAGACGGAAAAAGAACAATTATCGCAGGCATTATGGAGCATATTGAAGAGGCCGGCGTGCACTCTGGTGATTCGGCCTGCGTTCTGCCGCCTTACAGTATTAAAAAAAATATGCTTGCGGAAATATCGCAAGCCACGAGGGCAATGGCTCAGGAATTAAATGTGATCGGCCTTATGAATGTACAGTATGCTATAAAAAACGACAAACTGTTTGTGATTGAGGTGAATCCAAGAGCATCCAGAACCATTCCCTTTGTCAGCAAGGCTACCGGCATTCCATTTGCCAAATTAGCAACTAAAATTATGCTGGGACTTACGCTTGAAGAATTAGGATTAACCCATGAGATAGTCCCGGAGCATATCTCTGTAAAAGAGGCTGTTCTGCCGTTTGACAAGTTCCCTGACGTAGATACCCTGCTTGGTCCGGAAATGAAATCAACCGGTGAAGTTATGGGGATTGATTACGAATTTGGCGCTGCATACGCAAAAGCCCAGGCAGGGGCAGGGATCCATCTTCCTGTAACCGGAACTATATTTATCAGTGTTCAGAAACGTGACAAAAAGGCTATGCTTCCTGCCGCGCATAATTTTGTAAAGCTCGGATTTAAAATCATGGCAACAAGGGGGACATGGTCTTTTTTCAAAGATAACGGCATAGAAAGCAAAGCGATCAACAAGGTTTCGCTTGGAAGACCGCATGTTGTTGATGCCGTTAAAAACGGAGAGATTCAGCTTATAATCAACACCGGGTCGGGAGGCGCCAAAAAGCGCGATGGGTTTGATATACGGCAGGCTGCAATAAAATATAAAATACCCTATGCAACTACTATTGCAGGAGGTATAGCCATGTGTAAAGGTATTGCCGCCCTGAAAAATCAAAAGCTCACAGTAAAAACAATTCAGGAGTATAATAAATAAGGTATGAATTTTTCAGAAAAGCCGCGAGAGGCTTGCGGCCTCTTTGGAATCCATGGGCACCCGGATGCGGCAAAATTAACCTATTTCGGTTTGTACGCCTTGCAACACAGGGGGCAGGAAAGCGCAGGTATTTCAGTAGCGCACAATGATAATATCATCACCCACAAGGGTATGGGGCTCGTGCCTGATATTTTTAAAACGGAATATCTGGAGAAACTTACAGGCAACAGCGCCATCGGGCATGTTCGATATTCAACCACAGGAAATTCGGTAATTTCAAATGCACAACCTTTTTTCATACGTTACAGAAAAAGATCGTATGCAATAGCTCATAACGGCAACCTGGTTAATGCTCATATATTAAAAAATGAGCTTGAGGAAGCAGGTTCCATTTTTCAAACCACAATGGATAGTGAAGTTCTTTTGCACCTTTTTGTTAAAAATTTGGGGTATGGATTTGAAAAAGCGCTTATTGAAACAATTTCCAGGCTAAAAGGAGCATTCTCTTTTGTATGGCTTACAAGCCGGGGAGAACTTATAGGAATCAAAGGCCCCAATGGGTTCAGGCCTTTATGCCTTGGCAAACTAAACGGCCATTATATCCTGGCATCGGAAACATGTGCCCTTGATCTGGTCCAGGCCGATTTTATAAGGGAGCTGGACTCTGGTGAAATAGTAATCATTGGCCAGGACGGGATAAAATCTATAAAACCTTTTAACAGCGTAAAACGGTCATTCTGTATATTCGAGCTTATTTATTTTGCAAGGCCGGATAGTATAATGTTCGGAAAAAGTCTTTATCAAATCAGAAAAGCACACGGAAAACGCCTGGCGCAGGAATCCCATGTGGATGCGGATCTTGTGATGCCGTTTCCGGACTCCGGAACCTATGCTGCTATAGGTTATGCCGAAGAGACAGGTATACCATTTGAAATGGCAATGATACGCAACCATTATGTGGGCAGAACATTCATACAGCCGACACAGAGCATGCGCGATTTTGCAGTAAGGGTAAAGTTGAATCCCGTAAAAG
Organism: Desulfosarcina sp. BuS5; assembly: GCF_028752835.1. Lineage (NCBI taxonomy): Bacteria > Pseudomonadati > Thermodesulfobacteriota > Desulfobacteria > Desulfobacterales > Desulfosarcinaceae > Desulfosarcina > Desulfosarcina sp. BuS5. Next base: position 3,528,111 of record NZ_CP087952.1, on the reverse strand, counting down.
ATCTTTTAAAAGGAAAAGATATTATTATAATTGAAGATTCAATAATAAGAGGGACAACCGTGCGAACCAGGGTCAAGGCACTGCGGGAACTTGGAGTAAAAAAAATACATCTCAGAGTCAGCGGACCGCCGCACAGGTTCCCGTGTCATTATGGAATCGATTTTTCCACAAGGGGAGAATTGATTGCTGCAAGCAAGTCAGAGAAAGAGCTGCAAGATTTTCTTGGTTTAGATTCGCTGCATTATCTCAGCCTTGAAGGTCTGCTTGCATCAACCGGAGTCGATCATCCGGAAGATAATTTCTGTAAAGCCTGCTTTGACGGCTGTTATCCGGTAGATTTTGATAATAAGCTGTCCAAAAATTGTCTTGAGGATTATCTTGAAAAAGATTAGGTTGCTTCGTCCTCGTTTCTAACCAAAGGAGACAACATATGCTTGAATCCAAATACCTTAAAGATAATATTCAGAATATTCAAAAACTTTTGACTATTCCGGCTTTAAGACATTTTGAAACTTCCAATCTTGGCAAACTCCTCAGGCTCAGCAAAATCAGGGAATATAAGGATGGTGAGCTTCTTATCGAAGAGGGTGATTTAGACCCGTGGCTATATTTTCTTCTTTCCGGTAAAATAAGGATAGTTAAAGAGGGAAAAAGCATTGCCACAATATCCCAAAAGGGAGAAATCTTCGGGGAAATGAGAATCGTTGACAGTTTAAGCAGGTCAGCGTCAGTTTATGCGGCCGGCAAGACTATTTGCCTGGCAGTGGATACCTCCACCAAAAAAAGACTCTCCACTGAAGGAACGCGGGACGAAAAACTGGATTTTCTGCTGCTTTTATATAGAATTTTTGCTGAATATATGTCGATCCGTTTACGCTTAACCAATGAAGAGCTTGTTAATGCCATGAAGGTAATAGAAACAAATAAGCTGAAAATGTCATGAAAAGGACTGTTTCATTTTCTAAAGAATCTTCAAATATTTTCTTTCACATACTTACAGATTGTAATCTCAGGTGTATTCACTGCTATATAAACAGGGAGCAGCACGGATCAAACAGCCTTTCTTTACCTGAAATAGAAGAATGGCTTGACCTGTTTGCCGAAAAAGACAAAAAAACAAATCTGATTCTTTTAGGCGGCGAACCGACTCTTCATCCAGATCTTCCTTTGGCAATCAAAAAAGCACGCTCGCTGGCCTACAGCTCTATAACCGTTGATACAAACGGATACCTGTTTAATAATATTCTAACTAAAATCGGGCCTGATGAAATAGACTTTTTCAGTTTCAGTATTGATGGCGCAACAAGAACAACAAATGACATGATCAGGGGAAAGGGCTCTTATGACAGATGCATGGCAGGCATCCAGGATGCTGTAAAAAAAGGCTTTAACACCAGCGTTATCTATACGGTAAGCAGTCTTAATATTGATGAACTCAAAATGATGCCGCCTCTTTTAGAAAGACTCGGTGTTGATAGATTTTTCATCCAGGTTATCGGTGTAAGAGGAAATCCGGTTAAAAAGGATTTCCCGGCAACAGACCGGACCAAAATTAATAAGACCGGGATTCAGGTCCCGCGCGCGTTATGGACTGAAATTATACCTGAAGCAGCTGAAAAAACAGCAGACCTCGGAATAACCGTAACCTACCCGAAAGTTTTTTTAAGTCCGGAAGATACTTTTGAATGCGCAGGCCTGGTTGCAGATAATTATTTCATTTTCCCCAACGGCAGGGTCTATAGATGCCCATTGTGCGAAGATTTCCCCATGCACAGCATGATGATCAAGGAGAACAGGCTGATAAAGACCGGCAACATCAACGAAAGCCATTTGTTTAAATTGAATATCCCTGAAGGCTGCGTGATGAACAGGATTATTCAATCCGACAATCTGGAATATAAGACAAACGGCACACCCGAATTCAGGATCGCCTGCTGCATGCTTAAAGAGGAGGTTATACCACAATAAATTTTTTTATTAATTTTGTCGCTTGATCTATTTCAGCAGGATCCAGCCATATAATTTCCGGATCAGCATTAAACCATGTTAACTGACGTTTCGCATATCTCCTGGTATCCCGCTTAAAGAGTCTTACAGTCTTTTCCCACGAACTTTGTCCTTTAATAAATTCAACGAGATGACGATAACCAATCGATTGCATGGCCTTCAGATTTTTATTATACCCTTTCTCAAGCAGGTTTTTGACCTCATCAGCAAAGCCGGATTCCAGCATAAGATCGACTCTTTTGTTGATTCGTTCATAAAGCCGATTTCTATCTACTGCAAGGCCGATTTTCAAAACATCAAACAGGTTATCTCCAAAATTATGTTCTTTTTGATATTCGGATATTTTTTTACCTGTGGACTCAAAGGTCTCAAGCGCCCGTACAATTCTGAAGGTGTCGTTGCAATGAATTTTATGCGCCGCATCCGAATCTATTTCCTCTAACCTTGAATGTAAGGCAGACGAACCAAATTTGATGGCCTCCTCTTTTAACCTTATTAAAATTTTTTGATCCGCAGGCCTGGCCCGGAATAGTCCATGCTGGAGCGCCTTAATATAAAATCCGGTTCCACCCACCACAAAGGGTAAAATATCTTTTTCACACAATTCAGCTATTACATTACGGGCTTTTGCTGCAAAATCAGCCGCATCAAACTGTTCATCAGGATCAATAATATCAATCATATGATGAAAAACAGCGGTTTGTTCAGCAAGGGTCGGTTTAGCAGTACCGATGTTCATATATCTGTATATCTGCATTGAGTCCGCACTGATAATTTCACCGGAGAACAATTTTGCCGTTTTAATTGCCAATGATGTTTTACCGATGCCGGTTGGACCGCAGATTACAACAATTTTTGATTTTTTAATAAAACTCACAGAATATTTATCAGCTCTTTATGTTTTTAAAATAAATTGGTATAAAAAAAATACGCATTTTTTTTATAATTACTATTTAGTCGAGACAAAGCAACTATTTTTAAAAATTTTAATTACATTTATAAATATGAACAACGAGAGTGGAAAAATGAATTTCTGGCAGGATCATTCCTCACATTATTTGGCGATGGCCTTTAAAACGGATAACCGGGAAATATTGGCAAAACCCGATGGATATGGAAAAAAAACCGGGGATTGCGGTGATACCGTAGAATTTTATCTTAGTATCCAAAACGATTTGATCGAATACGTATCTTTCCAGGTTCAAGGGTGCATGAATACAACTGCCTGTGCCAATACCGTGGCTCTCCTGGCAAAAGGTAAAAGCATTGAAGATGCATGGAATATAACACCAGAGGACGTTATAGATTATCTGGAAACATTACCTGAAGATCATATGCATTGCGCTGAACTGACAATAGGTGCTTTTTATCTATCCCTTTCCAGTTGCCAGGAACTAAACAAAAAACACCGTAAAGAAATACATCATTAGTATATAACTGCTTTATTTTTGATGATTTCTTGTCGTTTCGAAGACCAGGTCTTTAATGGCTCGCTCAAAATAATGGGAAATCAAGGGCTGTTTGCTAAAATAATCATTCCCGCTTCGACATTTTTTCCAGAGCCGGCTTCATCCGCCAAAAAATTAGGGCGCAAATTCTGCCAATTTATTTAATCTTCGATCCTAAGCGATCACAGGCCTTCATCTATTGAAGAATTTTGCTGTATATTCTAAAAAGTTTCGACTTAAATCGAAACTAATTGACATAAATTTCGATTTTGTTTAAAAAAATTGGATGGAAGCTACTTATTATGCACTTAATCCCTGGTGGGAAGAAAGAGATTATGATACTGGAATCAATAGACCGGAATACCTAAAGCGCTTTGATATCTTTCTTGGCAGAAAACAGATTGAAGTACTCATAGGGAGCCGTCGTGTCGGTAAAACAACGTTATTCAAACAGTTTGTCAGGAATCTTATAAACAGAGGTGTTTTTCCGGGCGATATATTTTATCTGGCTCTTGACCACCCCTCCTTTGCAGGGATTACCATTTCAGAACACCTTCGGAACTTTAGAAAAATATTCATGCGGGAAAGGGGAAAAAAAGTATTTTTCTTCCTTGATGAAGTCCATGAAAGCAGAAACTGGGAGTTAGAACTCAAATCCATATATGACATGGAAAATATCAAAATATTCTGTACCGGGTCCACCTCTGCCTTGCTTACCCAGCAGGGGAACCGTCTCACAGGGCGACAGATCATAACAACCGTCTATACTCTCAGCTTCAAAGAATTTATGCTGTTTCGAGCGGATAAACCCAGTTTGAGCGAGGATTACAGGTATGAAAAGCGAGTCGAGGAATATCTTCAGACTGGAGGTTATCCGGAAAACGTACTCAACCCGTCAATAGAGTATATGAGCAATCTCCTTGAGGATATCCTTTCAAGGGATCTTATCAGGCTTTATCCGATAAAGAAGGGGTTTGTTCTAAAAGATCTTTTAAAGCTTATCGCGGCTTCGTCCGGGTCGCGTACCAGTTTTAACAAGCTTTGCAAGGTACTCTCAATCTCTGTTGATACCGTAAAAGAATACATACTTCACCTTGAATCAGCTTTCCTCGTATGGCCAATGGCTAAATGGACCACTTCCCATAATGAAAGGGTATACGCTCAAAAAAAAATATATCTTTGGGATACCGGTTTAAAGACATTATTGACAGGTCCGGCTGATGAAGGTGTAAAGGCGGAGAATGCCGTCTTTATGGAATTGAAAAGAAATCAAATTGACTGTGGCTATTTCGCCGAAAGCCAAAAGGAGGTTGATTTTATCACTGGGAATGTTAAAAAACCCATGCCGATTGAAGTAAAATACCTTTCTTCGTTTGACTGGAAAGACAAACGGTTTTCCGGATTTAAGTTATTTTTAAGGCGATTCCCTCAAACCAGTAAAGGGCTTTTAATAACAAGAGGGATAGATACAGTTATAAAATCAAATGATACCGAGATAATAGCTGTCCCCCTGTGGCGTTTTCTACTCTCATCCAACAATTATCTTGATAAACAAAACTTCACATTTTAAATCAAAATAGGGTGTTTGATTTCTCTCCCGCAGTGGGGGAATAGTATTGAGCTTTCTGACTTGAGCAGACTGCTTCCGGAATCTATTTTTATTTTAACACTTGTTTAACATTCTCCTAATATTCCCCTAACATTTACCGAATATATTCTTTAATCAATAAGTACTTGAGTACTTATTCACAAATTGGCTACCCGCTTAAAGCGGGACACTTCCTGTCGTTTTTGCTCTATGGCTGATTGAATTTACAGTTTTCGGTGGATTCGCTTCGCTTAATCCACCCTACAGACTTACGTTGATAGCCGAAAATCGTAGGGTGGATTAAGGAGCGTGCGACGAATCCACCAAAGCAGCTGTCCCGCCTTACGTTGGTAGCCAACAAATTGAAGTAACGGGGACGAAACAACTTATAGGAGGTACAATTATGAAGAAATGGATTGCAAAGCTAATCAACCCAGGTATTGTCATAATGGTAGTCATATTTCCGGTAGTACCATCGCATGCTCTTGAAGTGGATAAAAATCTTCCTACTTACATTAAGGTCAGCGGGGTCTCGGGCAACATAAAGTCTATTGGTTCCGATACGTTGAATAACCTGATGACTCTCTGGTCAGAGGGATTTCACTCCATATACCCGGGTGTAAAAATTGAGATCGAAGGCAAGGGTTCCTCAACTGCGCCGCCTGCCCTGATAGAGGGGGCTTCCCAATTTGGTCCCATGTCCAGGGAAATGAAGCCGAAAGAAAAGGATGCCTTTGAAAAAAAATTCGGGTATAAGCCTTCACATATCAGGGTTGCGGTGGATGCGCTGGCAGTATTTGTTAACAAGGATAACCCGATTAAATCCCTGACACTTAAGCAGTTGGATGCAATTTTTTCAAAGAACCGTAAAGGAGGTTTGTCAGGGGATATCAGGACCTGGGGAGATCTCGGGTTAAAAGGGGATTGGGCTGATAAACCAATATCATTATATGGACGCAACTCGGCCTCCGGCACTTACGGATACTTTAAAAAAGTAGCGCTTTTTAAAGGAGATTATAAGGACTGTGTCAAGGAACAGCCCGGATCTTCGGCAGTTGTGCAGGGTGTTTCATCCGATAAATACGGAGTAGGATACTCCGGCGTTGGATACAAAACAGCCGATGTAAGGACTGTGCCGCTGGCTGTGGAAGATGGTGAAGAGGCTTTTGATGCAAATGCCGAAAATGCATATAGCGGGGATTATCCTCTGGCAAGATTTCTATATGTATATGTTAACAAAAAGCCTAATCATAACCTGGAGCCTTTGCGGGGTGAGTTTATTAAATATATTTTTTCAAAACAGGGTCAGACTGTTGTAATAAAAGATGGATTCTATCCTGTGTCAAATTTTATCGCAGAAAATGATCTCAAAACCATAGGACTGCGTTGATACAATGAATAACAACAGGGTACCTGCCGGAGTTCCGGATAAACGGAATAAAAAAACAAGAAAGATAGTCCTGATTGCCGACCGGATTGCTGACCGGGTTATTACAACCGGAGGTATCCTGGTAATAGCCGTAGTGTTGTGCATTCTTATATTTCTGGTAGTAAAGGTTGTGCCCCTTTTTAAAAGTGGAACAATTGACAAAACCCATAGCTATACAATCGAAAAACAATCCGATGATCTTCTCTTTATGGGTATTGATGAATATAAAACGATATCTGTTTTTATGAAGAAAAACGGAGAAATCAGCATCTTCCATGCTAAATCCGGTTTCAGGCTTAAGTCTTCGGAAGTAACTTTTGATGAAAAGGAGATTACTGCATTTTCAAAAACAACCGATGGGGAATATCTTGCATTCGGTTTTTCAGACGGAAGTGTCAGTCTCGCCAGAACTTTTTTTGATATTAATATTATTACTGAAAAAAATATCCCGAAAAACCTGGAAACCCTGGATGACCGTGACAGTACTGATGGAGCTTTTGTTTATTCAAGGATTCCCGGGGGGCAGTACAGAAAAATCGGCTTCAAAATCGAGCTTGAATCGTCCATAAAGGTGAGCCCTGAAAACAGACCTGTAATTGCCGTGGATTATCATATTACAGGAGAGGCGGAACGTCGGGTCAAGGCCCTTGTCACTGTCGATGCCGGCGGTTCAGCTCTGTTGAGCAAGGTCAAATCAAAAATAAATCTTCTAACCGGCGAGCGGCGCACAAAAATAAGAAAAACCATCCTGCCGCCTTTACCACAAAAGCTTGCTATCCATTCCGTACTTCTCACAGAACAGGCGGACATGGTATTGATCAGCGCTGCCGGCGGAAGAATATATCGATACAATACTAAAGACTTCAATGCTCCGCTCCTGGCTGAAATTTTCCATCTGCTTCCGGACAAGGTGGAATTGACGGTTTTTAATTTTCTGCCTGGAGGCCAGTCGCTTGTGGCCGGAGGCAGCGACGGGTCGCTTGGTATATATTTTATCATCAACAGACCGGAAAGGGGCACTGCTGATGGTAAAGCCATAATCAAGGCCCGGGCTTTAAAAGAAAAAGGTGAACCGGTCGTAATGCTGGCTGCATCAGGCCGTGGAAAAAGCTTTGCAGCAGCCTGCAAATCCGGCGCAACCGAAATACTCCACGCAACAAGTCAAAAAATCATTTGGCGCTTTCCCGGCTACAAAAATGGACAGCTCGCCGGTATTCTGCTTGCTCCAAAACTTGACGGCCTACTGAGTATATCAAAAAACGGCCGGGTTAGGCTTACAGAATTCACAATTGCTCATCCGGAAACAACCTTTTCGACACTTTTTGGAAAAATATGGTACGAAGGTTACACGGAACCGACTTATACATGGCAGTCATCCGCCGGAACAGACGATTTTGAACAAAAATTTTCTCTCATACCCCTTATTTTCGGTTCGGTTAAAGCTGCCTTTTATTCGCTTCTTTTTGCAATTCCCATAGCGATTCTGGGGGCTATATATACTTCCGAGTTTCTCGGTAAACGTACAAGAGATATAATAAAACCTGGCATGGAAATGATGACATCGCTACCTTCCGTAATCCTGGGATTTGTTGCTGCGCTTGTACTTGCTCCGGTAGTGGAAAAAAATTTGTTGGCAATTATACTTTCCGTCCTGATAATCCCCGCGTTTTTGATGCTGTCGGCTCTTTTGTGGCAGCTCATCCCTTTACACATGGCCACCCGCTGGCAGGGCGGCCTTAAATTTACGCTGCTTATTATTGCAATAACAGTCGGTTTTACAGTTTCGGCAGGACTGGGGCCTGTTGCTGAAAAAATTATGTTTCATGGTGATTTTAAAGCATGGTTAAATTTTGATGTATCCGGCGCTGAACCCTTTCTGTTTCTTTTGGCTCTCCCCGTATCCTTTTTGGTAGCGGCAGTATTGCTTTCAAAATTGGCGGGACGCTATATTGCCGAATTTTATGGAAGGATTTCCGTTGTTAATGCGGCAATTTTTGATCTTGCGAGGTGGTTTTGCATATCAATAATTGCCATTATACTTTCTTTTGCGATTGCTAAAATTGCAACATTACTTGGGCTGGATGCCAGGAATTCCATCATAGGCGCTTATGCACAGCGAAATACGCTTATTATCGGTTTTGCTATGGGATTCGCAGTTATTCCAATTATATATACACTGGCAGATGATGCTTTGACTTCCGTCCCGTCTCATCTCCGCGCCGCCAGTCTGGGATGTGGAGCCACACCCTGGCAAACAGCCCTGTATGTTGTTTTGCCGACCGCGCTTAGTGGAGTTTTTTCGGCAATAATGATCGGTATGGGGCGGGCGGTTGGTGAAACCATGATTGTAGTCATGGCCGCCGGCAACACTCCCATAATCGACATGAATATTTTCAACGGACTAAGGGCACTCTCGGCAACCATTGCTGTTGAGCTGCCCGAAGCCGTTAAAGACGGCACATTATACAGAGTCCTGTTCCTGGCCGCACTGGTTCTGTTTGCAATGACCTTTGTAATCAATACCATAGCGGAAATTGTGAGGATCAGGTTTCGCAAAAAAACGCTGCAACTGTAAAATTTTTCAACATAATATGGTGAATTGTGAAAAAAAATAACAAAATAACCGGGCAAAACCTGACTGCCCGGGGTGAGCCTTTTCTATGGACCATGGGCGGTGCCCTGGCGGTGGGAATATTAATGGTGGTCGGTTTTTTATGCCTTGTCATAGTAAACGGACTTACCACATTTTATCCCGGGCCTGTATATAAGTTAAATCTCAATAATTCAAAAATTATTGCAGGGGAACCTGGCCGGAAAGAAACTTTTAAAACGGACTTTGCTCAAGCCGATAATAGTCTTGCTGAACGAACACTTTATAAAACAGGCAATTTCGATCTTTATAATGAAGATTATGTATGGGTTGCAGAGTATGAGATAAACAAGCTGTCAGCGCCACAAGATATATTTTTTATTGAACGTATGGAATGGGGACCTTTTATCGGGTTCATCAAAGCTTTGCAGCTTGACAAAAACAGGGTTGAATTCAACTTCCTGGAAAAAGACATCCGGCTGCTTGAAAAAGAACACCAAAAAGCCCTGCAACGAAGAAAAAAAATTCTGAAAATAGAAAAAAATGGTCTTGGACGGATAAATCATCTTATGGAAGAAAAACGTTTGGATTTGCGAAGGGTTGAGATAAAGCATGGTGATCAAAGCAAGCTATATAAATTAGCGTTGCAGGATTATCGAAAAAGCTTATCAGAGCTCGAAATACGGTATAAAAAGGTTCAAACAAAAGTTGAGGCTGAAAAAAATATCAATGATAAATTTTTGCTTATCCTGGAAGATGTTAACGGAAAAGAAAAAATTATAAAGTTGTCTGAAATAGTCCGGTTTTATCCTGCCAACAGCATTACTCTTTTTGGAAAAATAAAAATATATTTTTCAAGGTGGTATGAATTTCTTGCAACCCGGCCCAGGGAGGCCAATACTGAAGGCGGAGTGATGCCTGCAATTTTCGGCACTGTTGCAATGACACTGTTAATGGTTGTTTTTGTAGCCCCTTTCGGAATTATGGCATCTCTCTACCTGCGTGAATATGCAAAACAGGGACGCATGGTATCCCTGGTTAAAATATGCGTAAACAATCTTGCCGGAGTGCCTTCGATTGTATATGGTGTTTTCGGCCTCGGTTTTTTTGCATATATAATAGGCGGTAGCATAGACAATTTTTTTTTCCAGGAAAGACTTCCAAATCCTGTTTTCGGAACCGGGGGAATTTTATGGGCATCCCTGACCCTGGCGCTGCTTACAGTTCCGGTAGTTATCGTTGCAACCGAAGAAGCGCTCGCCTCGGTTCCCACGTCACTGCGGGAAGGTTCCCTTGCCTGCGGGGCTTCCAAATGGCAGACTATAAAAAATATTGTGCTTCCCAGGGCAATGCCCGGTATTCTTACCGGCATCATACTCGCCATGGCAAGGGGCGCCGGAGAGGTAGCTCCCCTGATGCTTGTCGGAGTAGTAAAACTGGCTCCCGAACTTCCGGTGGACGGCTATTTCCCATTTGTGCATCTTGAAAGAAGCTTCATGCACCTCGGGTTTCATATCTTTGATGTTGGATTCCAGTCCCGTAACGCAGAGGCCGGAAAACCGATGGTCTTTGTAACAACCCTGCTGCTTATTTTTCTTATTGGCGTTATGAATGCTGCAGCAATCTATATTCGCGGCAGGTTAAAGCGCAAGTATCTGACAGGACATTTTTAAACTACTCAGGCTAAAGGTGAAAGAGTCTCGTTCTTAAGCAATTATAACAGAATTATATTATGACCAAAAATTATAACGAAGAAACCGTTTATCATCTTCAAAAGGGACCCGAAGGTTCAATAATCAATATTGACTATTTCTCATTATGGTATGGAGAAAAGCAGGCCCTTTTCAAGAATAAGATTGAAATTGAAAAAGGACTTGTTACTTCGCTGATCGGTCCGTCAGGATGCGGCAAATCGACTCTACTGAGATCCCTGAACCGGATGAATGATCTGATAGAGAATATTAGTTTTACTGGAGAGATTCGTTTTTACGGAAAAAATATTTTTCATCGTGATATTGATGTGATAGGACTTAGAAAAAGAATGGGGATGGTATTCCAGAAACCTAACCCTTTTCCAATGTCGATTGCCGATAATGTGACCTATCCCCTCAAAATCGACGGAATCAGGAATCGCAATATACTGACCAGTACAGTGGAAAAAGCTTTAAAAGGGGCGGCGCTCTGGGATGAGGTAAAGGACCGGCTGGATGACAATGCCCTGAGCCTTTCAGGAGGACAGCAGCAGCGCTTATGCATTGCCCGCGCTATTGCAGCCGAACCTGAGGTCCTGCTGATGGATGAACCCTGCTCAGCCCTCGACCCTCTGGCTACAATTAAAATAGAAGATCTTATCAATGAGCTCAAGGGCAGCTATACTATCGTAATAGTAACGCACAACATGCAGCAGGCTGCAAGAGTGTCAGACAATACCGCGTTTATGTATCTCGGATATATAGTAGAATACGGAGAAACAGGAGTGGTTTTCACAAAACCGAAAAGTGCCAGAACGGAAGATTATGTAACCGGACGTTTCGGTTAAATAAGGAAGGAAAAATGACCAGTCATTTTCACAGAGAACTCGAGAAACTCAAACTCATGATCCTGTCCTTGGGAGCATTGGTTGAAGATCGTGTCCGCAAAGCTAACAGGGCGGTGGAGACAATAGATACTGATTTAGCGCACGAGATCATAGAAACCGATGTTGAAATTGATTGCATGGAAGTCGAGGTTGAGGAGGAATGTTTGAAAGCTCTGGCCCTGTATCAACCGGTTGCGGTTGACCTCAGATTTCTGATTGCGATAATCAAGATTAATAATGAACTCGAAAGAATCGGCGATCAGGCCGTAAATATTGCGGAAAGAATTATGATTATGGCAAAACAGTCCAAGCATAATTTTATGTTCGACTATTCCTCCATGTCACAAAAAGCTGAAAAGATGCTCAAGATGAGTCTCGACGCCCTTGTCAATCTTGATATTAAACTGGCCTTGAAAGTATGCGCCATGGATGATGAGGTGGATAAAATTAAAAAAAAGGCATACGACAAAATTAAACAAGGAATGCATGAATATCCGAAACATCTCGGATACATGATCAATCTGCTGTTGATATCCCGCCACCTTGAGCGTCTTGCGGATCATACCACCAATATTGCGGAAGAAGTAATCTACATGATTGAAGGAGATATTATAAGGCACGGCCGCGTTAAGAACTCGCTCAAAATGCCTTAAAATTAGGAGGCACGGTAAATCATAATGCAGAAAAAAAGAATATTGGTCGTAGATGATGAAGAAGATATCAGGGAACTCGTAAGCTACAACCTGTCAAGAGACGGATATATGGTCGATTCCGCATTTTCCGGAGAAGAGGCTCTGAGGGTTGCAAAAAAAAATATGCCGGATCTCATCCTCCTTGATTTAATGCTTCCCGGAATTGACGGCCTGGAAACTGCCAGGAGATTTAAAAACGATTCTTTAACCAGTTCTGTCCCCATCATAATACTGACGGCCAAAGGAGACGAAGCCGATATTGTAACCGGCCTAGAACTAGGTGCTGATGACTATGTCACAAAACCGTTTTCACCGAGAATACTCAATGCCAGGGTAAAGGCGGTTCTGCGCAGAAAAAAAAAGGTCGGTACGCAACAAGATGATTTTATAAAAATTTTTGATCTGGAACTTGATCCGAGGCGTCGTGAAATCAAGGTTTGCGGCCACATAGTGGATCTTACTTTTTCCCAGTTTCAACTGCTCCATTTTTTGATTAAACGCCCGGGATGGGTTTTTACCCGTACCCAGATCATCGATGCCATCCAGGGAGATGACTACCCGGTTACTGACAGAAGTGTGGATGTGCAGGTTGTATCATTAAGAAAAAAACTTAAAACCTGTGGTAAATACATCGAAACCGTCAGAGGCGTAGGATACAGATTCAGAGAAAAACCATGAAAAAAAATATTAAATTAATTTGGCGCATTTATCCCTCTTATCTGATTTTGACCCTTCTTGTACTTGCAGCCGTTATATGGTTTACGGCTTTTTCGTGGCGCATTTTTTTTCTTGAGCGAACCGAAGCAAACCTTAATGCCCGCGCCCAACTTCTTGAAAGCATGTTTATTAATTCAATTCAATCCCCTGATATAAAAAAAGTAGACCGCCTGTGCAAAGAAATAGCAGGCTCATCCGGAACCAGGATAACAATAACACTGAAAAACGGCAGAGTTATTGGTGACTCAATCAAAGATCCAGCTATTATGGATAATCATATAGGCAGATCTGAGATACAAACGGCTCTCCAGGGGGGAATCGGCTCGTCCATCAGATACAGCGGCACTTTACGCAGAAAAATGATGTATATTGCCAGGCCGCTTATAATAAACCGGGAGATTAAAGCAGTATTAAGAATATCGATTCCCATCGCGTTCATAGATACAGAACTCCGCTCCATGCATTACAGGATAATTATGGGAGGGATTCTTATTGCTGTAATTGTATCCTTTATATCATTCTTTATAGCCCACAGCATAAGCCGACCCATAGAAGAGATGCGAAAAGGTGCGGAGAGATTTGCCTGCGGAGATCTTGATCACAGGCTCTATCTTCCGGAAACACTGGAACTGGCTGGCCTGGCAGACGCTATGAACAGAATGGCGAAACAAATAAAAGAGCGCATGGCAAGCGTAATAAATCAGAGAAATGAATTTAAAGCCGTTTTAGCCAGTATGACAGAAGGGATTATCGCCCTGGATATGGGAGATGTGATCATTGGCATAAATAATGCAGCCGAAAAAATATTTGATCTAAAACAATCAGCCGCAAAAGGAAAAAATCTGCATGAAATAATCAGGAACCGGGAGATGCATTTGCTTATCAGTAAGTCAGCTTTGTTTGACCGTCCCTGTGAAAACGATATATTAGTATCCGATATTCCTGAAAAAATAGTCAATACTAACTGCGCGCCCCTGTTTGATTCGGATCACAAAAGGATAGGAAGTCTGATTGTTTTGCAGGACGTGACCCATGTGAGACATCTTGAAAATATTCGCAAGGATTTTGTGGCCAACGTATCCCATGAAATCAAGACCCCTCTTACGGCAATCAAGGGATTTGTTGAGACCATTCTTTATAACCATGACCATGACAGGGCGGAAACGGAAAAATTTCTGGGCATAATCTCTAAACATGTGAATCGTCTTGAGGCGATAACGGAAGATCTCCTCTCCTTGGCAAGAATAGAAAAAAAAGGTGCCGGGAATGAACCCGGTAATAAACTAAGGCTCGAAAACAGCAAAATAAAAGATATTATTGAAACCGCACTTCAGGTGGTAAAAGATAGGGCCAAAAAGAAGAATATTGATTTTGATATCAGTTGCAGTGATGATATTGTTGCAGAAATAGACATTTCCCTGCTTGAACAGGCTCTTGTCAATCTTATAGACAATGCCGTAAAATACAGCCCAGAGGGAAAAAAAATTCTCATTTGGGCTGATTGCAAGGAAAAGGGAATCCTGATTCACGTTAAAGATAACGGGCCCGGTATTCCTAAAAAGCACCTGTCCAGACTTTTTGAAAGGTTTTACAGGGTAGATAAAGCCAGGAGCAGGAGTTTGGGCGGCACAGGCCTCGGGCTTGCCATAGTAAAACATATTATCCAGGCCCATGGAGGCCATGTAACGGCCGACAGCGCTCCCGGCAAAGGAAGCACTTTTACAATTCATCTCCCATCTTGATTAAATCGGGCATCATAAAATTTATATCTGCCGTATTTTTTGAAATATAGCGGCTTGCAATTCCGTGAGATTTTATCAAATTACATACGCTCGTATTATTGTTATACTATGAGCGTGACAAATCAAATTAACTGCGAGAGAGAACCCTAAACAGATTCCTGATATTTCGAGGATTTAAGGTATTCAATCTTGTTCAGTCCGTTAACATAGGCTTTGGCGCCAGCCACTATAATATCCGGATCAGCTCCCCGGCCGAGGGCTATCAGGCCGTTTTCCTTTAAGCGGACTGTTACCTCCCCCGAGTGTGATCCATAGGCTGACAACTATAAAATAGTATCTTCCCAACAGCTTTGCGCGTACGTTCGAGGACGAAGTCAGCACCGCGATTTTTGGCGGCGCAGCCGCCGAGAACGAAAAGCTAACCAGCGGCGGTTTAATTAGCCGATGCCTCGCGATTAGCCCCAAATTATGCTTAACTGCGATATAGGTCAAAACGTACCGGTTTTAGCCGTCTGAGTTAAGCGCCTAGTTGGCGTTTAATGCCTTGGCTGCTTTGGAAGCTGTGCACCATGCCACACAACAACTATCCAAACGACATCATTTTTGATTTTATAAAAAAATCGGTATGGTGATATGATTACCTCACGGTATGGAAATTTTGGTATGATTCTTCCAGACTCAGGAAAGTCCTCAAGCCTTCGCAAAACTGTTTCGGAATGCTCTCGAAAACTGGTTGCTGCAGAAGGTTTATCCCGCCAAATATATGCGAGAGCAGATAGAAACTGGGATTTGGCAGAAGGCGTAAAGCGGACTTTCACGA